>NZ_WJSQ01000272.1 GCF_009720245.1 Sphingomonas segetis
CCGGCGTTCAACGCCGGCTGGCGGATGGCCGAGCAGCTGGGCGCCGGCAGGCTCGCGCCGATCGCGTTCGACCGCGCGATCAACGGCCGAATCGAGCAGGTCTACCAGGGCGGCGAGCTGGTCGGCGAACGGCAGGTGCCGAGCGACAAGCTGCTGATGTGGCTGCTCGCGCGGCTCGATCCCAAGCGCTTCGCGCTGCCGTGGGAACAGCGCGGCAATGCCGACCCGCAAACCGAGGCCTCCGCGGCGTTCCCCGCGCTGCTCGACGGGCTCACCGACATCCCCTGCTGAGCTGCGAAACCTTCGCCGTCACTGCGAACATTCGCGAAGATTGGGGCTCTCGCGTCGGCGGTCGCGCTCGGCTAGGCAGCGGTCATGGCCGACCTCACGCCCGTCATCGAGACGATGGAGAACCGCTGGATGCGCGCGTGGGTCAACCGCGACGCCAGGGCGCTCAAGAGCCTGACGGCGAGCGATTTCATCCTGCTCGTGGGCTCGAAGCCGCCCGCGCTCCTCGACCGGCGGAGTTGGCTCGAAGCGGCGGCCAAGCGCTATTTCTGCTCCTCGTTCAGCTTCGGCGACATCTATGTGCGCGGCGCCGGCCCGCTTGCGCTGTTCGCCGCATCGCTCGAGCTCCGGGCGAGGATGGACGGCGAGGACTGGTCGGGGACGGTGTGGGTGACCGATGTCTGGCGCAAGGGGCGGGTCCGGCGCGGGTGGAAGCTGGTGCAGCGGACGGTGAGCCGGGTCGACGAGGACCCCAAGCTGCCCGGCGGGATCAAGTCGCTGCAGTTGTGGAAGTGAGTTTCAGCCGGCTTTCCTGACCCGCCGCGGCCTTGCGAACAGCTCCGCTTCGCTCTTGCGGCGGACTCGCTCGGTGACCTCTTCGGTAACGTCTGCGCCGGCAGCGTTGCAGCGGACGTGGCACAGGCACAGGTTGTCGAGCGCCTCCGCGCCGCTTCCGATCTGCTCGAACCTTGGCGCCTTGTCGTGCCCGCGCGGCAGGTCGAAGCGGAGTGGCCTGCGGCAGCGCCGGCAATTGTCGCCGTCGCGCTCGCGCAGCGCCGCGAGCCGCTGCTCGTGCTGCGCTCGGCGGAATTTCCACGGGGTCACGTATCGGGCGAGGATCGCGCGGCTCATGCGCCGGGCGATAACTGATCACCCCTCACCAATCGGTTACGGCCGCGCTCAAATTTCTGGCGATTACCGGTTACTTGTAGTTGCCGGCCGGCACCGGCACCCTCTCGCCGTCATCAGCCGGGTTCGCATTGGCCGCTTTCGCGACCGTCGCCGCCGCCGCCTCCGCCTGTTCGGCTTCGCGCTTCGCCTTGGCCATCAGGTAGAGCTGATATTCGGTCGGGTGCGGGTCGGTGAGGAACATGCTCCCGACCTCCTCGCCCTTGGCGAGCCGCTTCGCGATCTCGGCCGCGGTGAGCGCCGCGCCGATCAGGTTGATCCCCGCGCTGGTGCACGGGAACGGTCCGACCGTCGCGCAGTCCGGGACCACTTTCCCGCCGGGGCGCACGGGACGCCCGCCGCTGCGGATCTCGCGCCGCGCTTCCATCACGTCGGGGTTGAGGCGGTAGCCCTGCGGGCGCTGGGTGCAGATGACGATCGTGCGGCCGTCGGCGCCCGGTGCCGGGCAAGCCTCGGCGGAAGCCGCTGCGGCTGGAGAGTCCGCCTTGGTGGCAGCCGGC
>NZ_WJSQ01000273.1 GCF_009720245.1 Sphingomonas segetis
AGGCCATCCATCGCCTGCGCGGCTCGATCGGCAACCTCAACCGCGAAGGGCGGGTTCGGCTGCTCGATGCCTATCAAAAGGTCGACACCCATTTCCGGCGGCTGTTCACGACCCTGTTCGAAGGCGGCCGGGCGCAACCTGACCCCGCTGGTCCTCGAGCTCGGCGGGAAATCGCCCAACATCATCTTCGCGGACGCCGCTCTCGAGAAGGCCGTCCCCGGCGCGCTCGCCGGGATCTTCGCTGCAACCGGCCAGACCTGCATCGCGGGGTCCCGGCTGCTGGTCCAGCGCTCCGTCCACGACCGCGTCCGCGCCGAGCTGGCGGAGCGGGCCCGGGCGATCCGGCTCGGCGATCCGCTCGATCCCGCAACCGAGATGGGAACCGTCGCCAACCAGCCCCAATTCGACCGGATCATCGATTTCATCGAATCGGCGCGGGGCGACGGCGCGACGCTGGTGACCGGCGGCAGGCGCGCGGCGGCAAGGGAACTGGCGGGCGGGCTGTTCGTCGAACCGACGATCTTCGCCGGGGTCGACAACGACATGCGCGTCGCGCGCGAGGAAATCTTCGGACCGGTGCTGTCGATCATCCCGTTCGACACCGAGGAGGAGGCGGTCGCGATCGCGAACGACACGTCGTTCGGCCTGGCCTCCGGAATCTGGACGGAAAGCCTCAACCGTGCGCACCGGGTGGCGCGCGCGCTGCGCACCGGCATGGTATGGGTGAACACCTACCGCGCCGTCGCCGTCCAGACGCCGTTCGGCGGAGTCAAGGACAGCGGCTTCGGCCGCGAGCGCGGCGAGGAAGGCCTCAGGGAATTCCTCACGACCAAGAATGTCATGATCGAGCTTTCGGACGATCAGCGCGATCCCTTTTCGGTGCAGACATGACGGGGGGCGGCGGGATGTCCGTTGCGCGGAGGGGAGCAGTCCATGTGTGAGCAGACTCCGAAGGTCAGCGGCTGGCTCGGCTGGAGCGAATTGCCGCCCGCCGCACCGCAGGCCGCTTCGGGCGGGTGGATCGACCTCACCCACCGGCTGTCGCCGGCGATGCCCTGCGCATCGATCTTCCCCAAGCCGCGGTTCGGAAGGATCCGCTCGCTTCCCGCCGATCCGTTCAACGTCACCGACATCCACATGGTCGCGCACGCGGGCACCCATGTCGACGCGCCATTGCATTTTCTCGAGGACGGGCCCGACATGGCCTCGGTACCCGTCGACCGGCTGACCGGCCCCGGAGTCGTGTGGCATCTCGACATGGACCCCGACGAGGTGATCGAGCCCGGGTACCTCGAGCGGTGCCGGCCGCTTCTCCGGGAAGGCGATATCCTCGCCGTCGACACCGGCTGGGCGAAGCTGTCGGGAACGGTGCTTTACGAACGGCACCCGAGCTTCAGCGCCGAGTCCGCGGCATGGATGGTCGAGCGCCGGATCAAGCTCCTCGCGTGCGACTTCGCGACCCCGGACCTCGTCTACCATCGCCGCGAGCCCGGGTTCGACTGGCCGGTCCATCATCAGCTGCTCTCGAGGGGGATATTGATCTGCGAGCATCTGACCGGCCATGCCGCGCTTGCGGGGGAGCGCGTCCACTTCCAGTTCGGCGCGCTGCCGATCGTCGACGGCGACGGGTCGCCGGCGCGCGTGCTCGCGCGCCGGGCCGGCTA
>NZ_WJSQ01000274.1 GCF_009720245.1 Sphingomonas segetis
GCCATCCCGTCCACCTGCGGTGCCGCATTGCCGATGCGGCGCGCGACCCCTTCGGCTTCGCTCGAATCCTCCGCGGAGACGACGATCGCGGCGAGGCGGCCGAACGGCGGCATCGCCGCCTCGCGCCGGGCATCGGTTTCGGCAGCGTAGAAGCCGGCGGCGTCCCCTGAGACCAAGGCCGCGATGACCGGTGAGTCGGGGTCGTGGGTCTGCACCAGGACACGCCCCGGCTTGTCGCCGCGCCCGGCCCGGCCCGCGACCTGCTGGATCTGCTGGAAGCTGCGCTCGGCGGCGCGCAGGTCCCCGCCTGACAGCCCCAGGTCCGCGTCGACCACGCCGACCAGGGTCAGGTTGGGGAAGTGATAGCCCTTGGTGACGAGTTGCGTGCCGATCACCACGTCGATCGCGCCCGCTTCCATCGCGCCGACGAATTCCGCCGCGCGCAGCGGCGACCAGATGGTGTCCGACGTGACGATCGCGGTCCGCGCTTCGGGGAACAAAGCCGCGACTTCGTCGGCAATTCGCTCGACGCCCGGCCCGCAGGCCACCAGGCTGTCTTCCTCGCCGCACTCGGGGCAAGCTTTCGGAGGGGGCATGACATGCCCGCAATGGTGGCAGGCGAGCCGGTGCATCAGCCGGTGCTCGACCATCCACGCCGTGCAATTGGGGCATTGGAAGCGGTGGCCGCAGTGACGGCACAAGGTCAGCGGGGCGAAGCCGCGGCGGTTGAGGAACAGCAGACTCTGCTCGCCGTGGTCGAGATTGGCTTCGAGCTCAGCGACCAGCGTCGGCGCCAGCCAGCGCCCACGCGGCGGCGGGTCCTGGGTCATGTCGATCGCGGCAATTGACGGCATCGACGCGCCGGCGAAGCGCTGCGGTAGAGCAACCTCGCGATAGCGGCCGAGCTCGACCATGTGGCGGCTCTCGATCGGCGGGGTCGCGGTCGACAGGATCACCGGAATGTCCTCGAACTTGGCGCGCATCACCGCGGTGTCGCGGGCGTGATACTGCACGCCGTCCTCCTGCTTGAAGCTCGGCTCGTGGGCTTCGTCGACGACGATCAGCCCGAGCTTGGGATAGGGCAGGAACAGCGCCGAACGCGCGCCGACGGTGACCGCCGCCTCGCCGCTGGCGATCCCGCGCCACGCGCGGCGTCGCTGTGACGAGCGAAGGTCGGAATGCCAGGCGACCGGAGCGCAGCCAAAGCGCGCCTCGAAGCGCTTGAGGAAAGGCTCGGTGAGCGCGATCTCGGGAAGCAGCACCAATGCCTGCCTGCCGTGGCGCAGGCACTCGGCGATCGCCTCGAAATAAACCTCGGTCTTGCCCGAGCCGGTCACGCCGTCGAGCAGGACCGGGTCGAAGCCCTTGCCGATGGCGGACGCGAGGCTCGTCGCAGCTTCGCGCTGGTCGTCGTTGAGATCGGGCGGCGCATGGTCGGGGTCGGGGCAGGCGAGTGGCCGGTCGGCGTCGACCGCGACGGGTTCCAGAGCGCCGGCGTTGACCAGCCCGCAATCCGTGTTCGAAGGCAAGTTCGGCTTCTTCGAGACCCACCTGACGCCGATCAGCGGGGACCTGCGCTTCGACCTCGGCAGCGCCGGTCTCGGGGAACGCTGGTACCTCCCGGAAACCGC
>NZ_WJSQ01000275.1 GCF_009720245.1 Sphingomonas segetis
CAAGAGCGATACCGCCGAGCCAGCGCGCCTTCTGGCGAACGGCGCTTCCTAGCGTGGCCGGGAAATGGCCGCGGCTTGCGACCACGCCGCGCTCGCCCGGGCGGGCGGGCAGGCGCACGAACATGGTCTTGAGGCCGAGCGCGCCGATCCTCAGCCCAAGCTCATAGTCCTCCGTCATGCTGGTGCCGGCGAACGGCCTGCCCTCGTGCATGGCGGCGAGCTGCGTCAGCGGCTTGCGCGCGATCGCGCAGCCGACTCCGGCGAGGGGGATCGCGGCGCCGACCGCCTCGCGAACCACCAGTTCCTTGATGTGCGCCTCGGCGAATTCGTCGCAATAATGACCGCCGATCCAGCGCGAATGCGAGTCGGGGAGCGGGAGCACCGGAAGCTGGATGACCGCGGCGCGCGGGATCAACCGGTCGAACACCTTGAGCTCGAGCGGGTGGACGACGTCCTCTGCGTCGTGGAGCGTGACAGCTGTCGCGGCGGTTCCGGTCGCCGTCTCATAGGCGACCAGGGAATCGTAAAGATGATTCAGGCAATCGGCCTTGGTGGTCGGCCCGTCGTGGTCGACCTCGACCGCTTCGATCCGGTCGTCCCCGACGGCGGCAATGGCCGCCGCGGTGGCGGGGTCGTTGCGGTAATGGCCGACGAAGATGCGGTAATTGCCGTAGTCGAGGCGTCTGACGGTCGTTCGTAGCATCGAGGCGATCACCGCCGATTCGTCCCACGCCGGGACCAGCATCGCGATGAAGCCCGGTTCCGGGTTCTCCGGCAGGGCGCTTGCGAAGGCGCGCGGGTAGCGCGTGTAGACGGTCAGCGCGCGCCAGCCCGAACGTCCGAAATAGATGAGATCGACGACCAGGTCATTGACGGCGAACAGCAGGAAGCCGGCACCCGCGAACAGTGCCAACTCCGCCGCGACGCGGCTCAATATTTCCGCCAAACCCACGCGACAAGCCCGGCTGCGGCTAGCGAACGGCGTCCGGGCTGTGCGGTGCTGCTCGGTTCATTTGCGGCCTCCCGTGGCTGCGAATCATCCAAAACCGAGCGACCGGACGCATGACATAACGGAAGTTAAACGACAAGGCCTGGCCCTCGCCGCCTCATTTTGGAACGGGCCGCTGCCTGCGGACCGCTTCTTACTGGACGTAAATACAACTTCCGTTAAGTTGTACCTGCCGAATCGTCCGCAGGGGGAGCGGACCTGTGACGAATCATTTCCGGACCATTCCCGTCCTCGATGCCAATGGGGACCAGCTCACGCTGTACGAGATCCGCGAACGCGGGTCGCCGTTCGGGCTCATCCCGAAAAAGAGGCTGCAGCTCTGCACCGGCGAGACTGTGAAGCGGAAAGGCGCCTCCTATGTCATCGAGGCGACCGGCGAGAAGCTGACGCGGGTGCGGCCCGGCCGCTGAACAACGGTGGTGCCGGAACGGTCGAGCGGCTAGCTTCCGAACCGTGGGCAAATGCTGGACATTGCTGGCTTGCGCCGCGGTCGTCGCAACTCCTGCGGCGGCGCGCGGCGCGATCCTTTCGGCGGACGGCGCCTGGGCGGCAATCGACCGCGGGGCGACCTGCGAGGCGCTCTCCCGATCCGCACGCATCGCGG
>NZ_WJSQ01000276.1 GCF_009720245.1 Sphingomonas segetis
CGCTGGACCGGCTGGGCTGGAGCTGGGCGCCGCTGATTGACGCTCGGCTCGAGCGGCCGGAGCGCGGCGAGCGCATGCTCTTTGCGCGCCTGAAGCAGTGGGACGAAGCGGGCGACCGGCCGCCGCCGCGCACCATCAATGTCGATCCGGCGGACGCGCGGGCGAAGCTCGACCAGCTGACCGGCCGAGCCGAAGCGCGCGAGGGACAGCGGGCAATGGCCGAGGCGGTCACGTCGGTCTTTGCAGCGAAGAAGGCGAAGGATGCGCCGAACCTGCTGCTGGCCGAGGCGGGCACCGGGATCGGCAAGACGCTCGCCTATCTCGCGCCGGCAGCGCTATGGGCGGAGCAGGCAGGCGGCGCGGTGTGGGTATCGACCTTCACCAAGGCGCTACAGCGGCAGCTCGACGGCGAGGGGCCCAAGCTGTTCGCGGATGCCGATGAGCGCGCGCGCAAGATCGTCGTGCGCAAGGGGCGCGAGAATTACCTGTGCCTGCTCAACCTCGAGGACGCGCTGCAGGGCGCATTCAGCGGGCGCGCCGCGATCCTCGCGCAGCTGGTCGGGCGCTGGGCGGCCTATTCGAGGGACGGCGACATGGTCGGCGGCGACCTGCCCGGCTGGCTTCCCAGCCTGTTCCGCCGTGCGGGCTCGACAGCGCTGACCGACCGCCGCGGCGAGTGCGTCTATGCCGGCTGCCCGCATTACCGCCGCTGCTTCATCGAGCGCGCGGAGCGGGCGAGCCGCGAGGCGGACATCGTCATCGCCAATCACGCTTTGGTGATGATCAACGCGGCGCGGGCGCGCGAGGACGCGCCGGGTCGGATCCTCTTCGACGAGGGACATCATCTGTTCGACGCCGCCGATTCGACTTTCGCCGTGACCTTCGGCGGACAGGAAGCGATCGAAATGCGCCGTTGGATCGTCGGACCTGAGGGGCGCTCGCGCGGGCGGCGGCGCGGCCTCGCCGCGCGGCTGATGGACGTCGCCTCCTACGACGAGGAAGGGGCGCAGGCGCTCGAAGCGGCGATCGACGCGGCTAAGGCGCTGCCATCCGACGGCTGGCTGCAGCGGCTGGTCGAGGGTTCGCCATTCGGGCCGATCGAGGCCTTGCTGTCCGAGGTGCGCGGCGTGGTCTACGCGCGATCGAAAGCGCAGGAGGCGGGCTACGGGCTGGAGACGGAGCTTGCCCAGGCCGACGGCGCTTTGGTGTCGCAATCCGCTGCCGCGATGCAGCAGCTCGAAGCGCTTCAGAAGCCGCTCGCCGCTCTGGCGCGCCGACTGGAGGCGGTGCTCGAGGACGCGCCGGATTGGCTCGATTCACAGGCGCGGGCGCGGGTCGAAGGCGCGATCCGCGGGCTGTCGTGGCGGCGCGAGACGCTTGCCGCGTGGATCGCGCTGCTGGCACGGATCGGCGGCGAGGCGGATCCGGATTTCGTCGACTGGCTGGCGGTCGAACGGATCGACGGGCGGGAGCTCGACATCGCTATTCACCGCCGCTGGCTCGATCCGTCGAAGCCGCTGGCGGCGGTGGTGCTTGCGCCGGCGGACGGCGTGCTCGTCACCTCGGCGACCCTGCGCGGTGGCGAGGACTGGCCGGCGGCGGAAGCGCGAACC
>NZ_WJSQ01000277.1 GCF_009720245.1 Sphingomonas segetis
CTCAGCATCGCCAGCAGGTCCGCGTTGCTGATCCCGCCGTCGCCCCCAGTGCCCGACGCCGCCACCGAGGTGACGCTCACGTCGACCGTGTCGCTCGTGTCCGAGTCGCTCACCGTCAACGTCCCCGTGGCGCTGAGCGCCGCATCGGTTTCATCAACCGACGCCGACGCGCTGTCGAGCGCTCCAACGCTGATGTCCGGCTGATCGTTCGTGCCGTTCAAGACGATCGTGACGCTGACGGTACTGCCGTCGGTAGCCTTCACATTGAACGTCTGCGTAATGTTCTCGCCGACTGCGAGCTCGTCGAATGCCGAGGCCGCCACGAACGTCCAGGTGCCGTCGGCGTTGACATGAAATGTGCCGAAGGATGTTGTGCATGTCCCTGCCACGAACGAGCTCGCGCCATCCGTCACCAGGTTGCCACTCGTGCTCTCGGCAACATCGGACTCGATCATGAATGCCGTTTGAGAGCCGCGGACGACAGCAACGCTCTCTATCGCCGAAACTTTCAGGCCGACCGAGGTGAAGCTGAATTGCGCTTGGGAAGCCTGGAGCGTCTTATCGCTGGTCTGCGCCTCTATAAACGCGTGGTAATTCGCCATGTCGGTATTGAACGCGGCCATGAACGCTGCATCAGCGAGCTGCTGTTCACTGAGATAAATATGAAGCTGGTCGATGTCAGGACCGGTCGTGCCGAGCTTTACGGCTCCGGTCCCGCCGTCGTAGACGTCGTAAACGGAATAGCTGCTCTGCAGGTAGCTATTTTCCCACGCACGGTAGATCAGGGTGTCCGCGCCGGATCCGCCGAGAAGCGTGTCGCCGCCCGAACCCCCGTCGAGGATGTCGTTCCCGGAGCCGCCGTTGAGGAAATCGCTTCCTGCGCCTCCGCTCAGAATGTCGCTGCCGGATCCCCCGATCAAAGTGTCGTTGCTCGACGTACCCGTAAGGGTCGTCGACCCGCTGCTGCCCGCCATCTCACATACCCCCGAACCCGGCTCCGCCCCGCCCCCGCGAGTCGGTTAACCAATTGTTTACCAAAACAGAATTCGGGAGTTTGCCAATATAACCTTAGTTAACATGACCCAAATTCGGACACATCGGACCCAGCTTCGCTCTGGAGGAAGTCAAGAGCACAGGCTTCCGACGGTCGGCGGCCTGCACCGCTGCGCACGTTGCAAAATGGCATCAATTCGGACGAATCGACCACAAGCGCAACCATCGGGGAGACATCGGCACCTAACTTTCGTTAAGAGACAAGAACATGCGTGCGCGGAAGCCAGATTCTTCGTCATCCGAACGGTCGCGGCAGCTCGAGGAGCGGGAGCGAGTCGCGCGGCTCCTGAGGCATGCGTTCCCGCTCGGCGAGAGCGGGTCGTTCAGCGGCTTGCTCGAAGCGATCGGCGACCACGGCGGCCGGCCGGAGCCGCGGTAGCGGCTCCTCGAGACCAGACGCTGGGTGAACCGAGACCGGCCGAATCAGTTCAACGCGGCGCGCGCTCGCGCCGCCTGCGCGCCGGCGTCGGCCTAAGCCGCCGGAGACCGGC
>NZ_WJSQ01000278.1 GCF_009720245.1 Sphingomonas segetis
GTCAGGCCGCCTGGCGGGTCCGCCGCTTGCGCTCCGCCGCCGTCTTGAGCTGGCCGCACGCGGCATCGATGTCGCGGCCGCGCGGCGTGCGGATCGGTGCCGAAATGCCCGCCTCGAAGATGATGTTGGAAAATGCCCTGATCCGCTCCTCGTCCGAACATTCGTAAGGCGCTCCCGCCCACGGGTTGAACGGGATCAGGTTGACCTTCGCCGGCAGCCGGTACTTTCGGATCAGCCGGACGAGCTCGCGCGCATGCTCGTCGCTGTCGTTCTTGCCCTTGAGCATCACATATTCGAAAGTGATGCGGCGCGCATTGTTCGCACCGGGGTAGGCGGCGCAGGCCTCGAGCAGCTGCTCAATCCCGTATTTGCGATTGAGCGGCACGATCTCGTCGCGGATTTCCTTCGTCACCGCGTGCAGCGAAACGGCGAGGTTGACCCCGATCTCCTCACCCGCGCGCGCCATCATCGGCACGACGCCGCTGGTCGAAAGCGTGATGCGCCGGCGCGACAGGCCGAGTCCGTCCCCGTCCATGACGATCTTCAGCGCGTCCCGGACATTGTCGAAATTGTACAGCGGCTCGCCCATTCCCATCATCACGATGTTGGTGAGCATCCGCCCTTCGGGCTGCGACGGCCATTCTCCCAGCGCATCGCGCGCCAGCATCACCTGACCGACGATCTCCGCCGGCTCGAGGTTGCGCACCAGCTGCATGGTTCCGGTGTGACAGAAACGACAGTTCAGCGTGCACCCGACCTGGCTCGACACGCACAAGGTGCCGCGGTCCGCGTCGGGGATGAATACCATCTCGAAATCGTGGCCATCGTGGGTCTTCAACAGCCACTTGCGCGTGCCGTCCGACGAGACCTGCGCCTCGACCACGTCCGGCCTCGAAATGACGAAGCGCTCGGCGAACCAGCCGCGCTGCGGCTTGGCGATGTCGCTCATCTGCGCGAAGTCGATGGCCCCGCGATTGTAGGTCCAGTGCCAGACCTGCTTGGCGCGAAGCTTCGCCTGCTTCGGCTCGAGCCCTGCGGCCTCGAGCTCATGCCGGATCTGGTCCTTCGACAGCCCCACCAGCTCCACGCGCCCGTCGGCGCGGAGTGTCAAGCGCCGCGGAACGGGGACGGGATCGATCGGGCCGGGGATCGGCATCAGGCTGGTGTCGGCACTCATGGCAGGCCGCCTATCTAGTTAGCGCCGCTGGATTTTGCCAGCGCAGGCTGCCGCCGCCGCATCGATGGCAGTCGCCGCGCCGTCGAGGGAATAGGGATCGACGAAACGCCGTCCGGCCGCGTCGCGCGATTCGATCGTCATGCCTGTCGCGCCGCGCAGCGCCGCAATGATCGCCCGCTCCTGAAGCGGGCCGTCGCTCCACGCCATGTTGCCGCGCGAGACGAGCAGGAACGGCTGGCCGCCGATCCGCAGCATCACCGCCGCCCCGGTCCTCGGCATCCGCCGAAGCCGCGTGTGGAACTCGCCCCAGCGCCGCCGATCCGGCGAAAAGGTGAAGCCGGCGACCGCCTGGACCTTGCCCGTG
>NZ_WJSQ01000279.1 GCF_009720245.1 Sphingomonas segetis
CGCCGCGGTCGTGCGCCGCCGCCCGTCGGGCGAAGGAATCCTCAGCGGCCAGCCGGACGTTTTCGGATCGGTCGCGCTGCGTGTCGGGCACACGCCGCTCGATGCGCGCTGGCAGTCGGTCGAGCGCGCGGCCGTGACGGGAAGTGCCGCGCGCTTTGCGCAGACGGTCAAAGGCGCAACGCCGCTGAGGCAGCTCGAGGCGGTGAACTGGTACGTCAATCGCCGAGTCCGGTTTGAGGATGATTCGCGGCGCTTCGGACGCGCCGACGTATGGTCGACGGCCAACGACACGCTGCGCAGTGGCCGCGGCGACTGCGAGGATTATGCGATCGCAAAGATGCAGATGCTTCGCTCCGCCGGCTTCTCCGACCGCGATCTCTATCTCGTCGTCCTGAAGGACCTGGTGCGCCGCGCCGATCATGCCGTGCTGGTGGCGCGTGCATCGGGCCGCATGGTAGTGCTCGACAACGGCACCGACGAGCTGCTCGATACGAACGGCATCAGCGATTACCGCCCGATCCTGACCTTCGCGACATACGGTGAGTGGACGCATGGCTACCGGGTGACGAGCGCGCCGATCGAGGTCGCGGCGAACGAACTCCCCGTCAGCCTTCCGCCCCTCGCGGATCAGCGCTCGCGCAGCGCCTCGCTGTTGGCCTTCAACATCGGCTTCAACAAATAGGTCAGCACGCTCTTGTTTCCGGTGATGATCTGCGTCTGCGTCATCATTCCGGGCGTGATCGGCAGCGGGTGGCCTAGCGATGTCAGGTAGCTCTTGTCGGTCTCCACGATGACCGTGAAGTAAGCTTCCTTTTCCTTCTCGTCGTAAATCGAGTCGGCCGAAACCTGCACGACCCGGCCGTCGAGGCCTCCGTAGATCGAGAAGTCGTAGGCGGTCACTTTGACCAGCGCCCGGTCGCCGACCTTGATGAATGCGATGTCGCCCGGCCGCACGCGCGTCTCGACCAGCAGCTTGTCGCCAAACGGCACCACTTCCATGATCTTTTGGCCCGGCTGAACGTAAGCGCCGATGGTGGTGACCTGGACATCGTTGACCACGCCCTCGACCGGTGAGCGGATTTCGGTGCGGTTGGCCTTGCCTTCGGCGCCGCGCAAAGATTGCTCGTTGATCGCAATCTTGGCCTTGACCTGGCTGCGTTCGTCGAGTGCCTGCTGCTTGAACTCGAAGCCGGCCTGCGACGCCTGGGCTTCCGCCTCGCGGACCGCGGCCATCGCCCTGCCCTGTTGCTCGCGCGCGGCGGCGATGCGGCCCTGGATGTCGACCACCTCACGCCGCTTGTCGAGCAGGTCGGTCTGCGGGACGATGTTCTTCGCCGCGAGGGGCTCGATCATCGCGACCTGCTTTTGCGCAAGGGCGAGACTGTTCTGGAGGCTGTTGATCGTCGCCGCGGCTTCGCCAGCTTCACGCCGCGCCTGATCGGCCGTCGCGTTCGCCGCGGCGACCTTGCTGCGCAGCGCGGATTGGCGCGCCGCACGAAGCGCTTCCTGGCCGGCGCAGTCGGAGCCCGCACATGCG
>NZ_WJSQ01000028.1 GCF_009720245.1 Sphingomonas segetis
GCGGGCCCGCGGCGGCCTCGGAATCGTCCCGTCGCGGACCCAGCAGCACGGTTACCTGTGGCGGCGGCCGATCACCCCGATGCAGCTGCTCGACCGGCTCGATCAGGCGCACCGGCCGTACCACCGGGCGATCGAGGAGCAGCTATCGCTCCTGCTCGACCGCTTCGGATGCGCGCTGCTGATCGATTGCCATTCGATGCCGCCGCCCCCGGGCGGAGCGCCGCCGATCGTCTTCGGCGATTGCCGCGGCCGCACCGCCGACGCCTGGGTGAGCCGCGATGCGATCGAGATCGCGCGCAGCTGCGGCTTCGAAGCGGGACTCAACGACCCGTTCGCCGGCGGCCATGTGATCGACCGCCATGCGTATCCGGGACGGAGCGTCCAGGCGCTTCAACTCGAGGTCGATCGCCGCTTCTATCTCGACGAAGCGCTGCGCGAGCCCGGACCCGGGTTCGACCGCGTCGCGGCGTTCATCGAGACTCTTGCGGTCGAGCTTGGCGAGGCGCTGCTCGGCCGCCAGTTCGCGACGGCGGCTGAGTAAGAAAACCCCGTCGGTCGCCCGACGGGGGATTCCCAACAGAGAAACCTCTGTATCAGTGGACTTCGTCCAAGGAATTTCCCGGCGTTGTTATATTTCCCATACCCAAAGGCCGTGATATGCCTCTGGTATGGCGGGGGATGAGCCAGACAAGGAAAGATCGCCGAGCTTACGGGCGCTCTATGAGGACGCGCTGAAGCGCGAGCGCGAGGCCCCCCAAAGCCTTCTGGGAAGACTTGCTGAACGAAATGGCCCGCCAGCTTTATGGTGGCGATCTACAGCCCAAACGGCAGGCGGACATCGAGAAGGCCATGCACGATTGGCTTTCCGCGAACGGGCACACGGCCGGAGAGACGCAAGTCCGCGAGCGCGCCAGAAAGCTTTGGCAAACAATAGAAAAATAGGTCGGAAACCGGTTTCCGACCTAGGTTTCCGACCTTTTCCGAACCTAATCGTCCGACTGCCACCACCCCATCCGCTAGAACGTCGGACAGGAGGTGAGAGATGTTTAGGAGAAGATAGCAGCCTGTCTCGTAAGGCCCGCGTGCGGGGCAGGGCAAAAAGAGAGGCCGCCAAACCCCGGCCAGGGCGGCGACCTCGATGCGGGCTAGGAGCTCTAACCGGCGGCGGTGCTTATAGCATCGCCGCCTTCGCTTGTGAATCGGCAATTACGCCGGTTTGCCGGCCCAAACTTGGCTGAACGAACAAGCTGACTTCATGTATGCGGAGGTGCTCGCGCAGAGCCCATTCAGCACATCGTCCAAGTCAGCGCGCAGGTCTTCCAAGCTCAAATGAAATATCGGCTCGTGGTGCGCCACCCGGTTACGGAGGTCGAGCAAGCCGTCGCACATATCCGCCGCATCTTGCCGCGTTAGGTCATGGTCGTTGGGGAATATGCGGAACTTCAAATTCGGGCCATGCCAACCGTAAGGGATCGCGTAACCAGCGCCGAGCTGCGAAACCCAGAAACCCGCACTAAGGTCGGCAACCACTTGGTTGGTCGTTGGTTGAGCGCCGTTGCGCTGGAGCGTCTGCCGGGCAATGGTATCGGTCAGCCGTTTCAGATCCTTATGGTTCAGGTTACGTCTTGCGCGCTGCTCATATGGCCAATTTTGGTTGTATTTGTAGCAAAAGAACTCGTTCAACTTGTTACGTAAAGCTATCTCCCAGCTCTGAAGGGGCAAGTATAGCGCCTGCGACAGTTGGGAGTTCCAGTGGTAAAGCAATAAGGCTACCTTCAGATCGCCCTTGGATTCTTGAAGGTACTTGGAAAGTCGAGGCTTACTTATTGTGGCCACGAACGCATTAATGCTTTGTTCACCGGATTCAAAAAGAGCTTGCATTTGTCAACGCCACTTACTATATGCCCGCTTGCGCGCTCAGGGAAACGATCACTGCGCTTGACGCACATCCCCCTGGGACAAGAGGAAGGCGGCTCCTAGCGGGGCCGCCTTCGACTTATCAGGCCGAGAAATTCGGCTTCTCCAACTTAGTCGCTGCAACCCCTGTGTCCAGTGTCGGCATCTTTCGCACCCTTCCGCACAAGGGCGTCGAGCGCCGCGTCGGCGTCGATGGGGCTTAGTTCGCCAGCGTCGATCATTTCGCGAACCTTCGCGCGAAACGCTTTCTTCTGTTCCTCGGGCGTCATTCCCGGCTTTTTCTTGGGCATCAGATACAAGCCCTTTGATAGGTCAGACGCTTGCCAACGATACCCTTTAGCAGACGATCAGCGCGATCGCTGTCATTGCATCCAAGCGCCTGACGGTTGGAATAGCGGAAATCAAACTCGGCAAGGTAACGGTGAAGGTGCTTCTCGGCGCACCACTGATAGACGCCACGCATGCCGCGCTTGAAGATGCTGAAATAGCCTTCGATGGTGTTGGTGTACGCCATGCCGACAACGTACTCGCCGAACTGGTGACGCACCGCCGAGTGCTGCGCGAAGTGAGCGTTGAGCCCGCGATAGATGCGATGCTCGTCGGTCATAACGTGCGCCTCGCGGGCGATGTTGGCCTGTAGGATCGGCAGCACTTCCTTGGTGGTGACGTAATCGACCTTGACCGAACGCGCTTCGCCGCCACGGCTCACCAGCGAAAGCACCTTCATCTTGTGCTGCGCGCCGCCGCGACCAGACTGGCCGGGAAGATTGCCGATGTAGGTTTCATCGACTTCCACAACGCCAGTCATGGGCGCGAGGTCGCCCGAACGCATCGCCTCGCGGATGCGGTGCGACATGAACCAGGCGGTCTTGAGAGTGACGCCAAGGGTGCGGTGAAGCTGGTTAGAGCTAATGCCCTTCTTGCTGCCCGCGATCAGATACATCGCCTGAAGCCAGATATGCAGCGGCACATGCGAACTCTCGAAGATGGTTCCCATGCGAACAGTGAAGGGCTTGCGGCACTGGTAGCACTTGTAGAGGCCCTGCCGAGTGGACTTGCCCTGCATCTTGCTGATGCGCGCCACGCCACCGCAATGCGGGCAGACAGGACCGTTCGGCCACACGCGCTTTTCGACGTAATCGAAAGCGGCGGCTTCGTCGTGAAAGTGCGGGGCTGAAAGTGCGCTAGTCATGATCGTTTCCCTCTGTGGAAACAGACCTACGCTCCTACCGTGGGTATGTCAAGTATAATAACGCCAACCCTGTTAACCATAAAGAAGTACAACGTGGACCGGTTCGGCCGGCGTGCCGAGGTAAAGCAAGAGGTCCGCACATGGCATGGCGAGGCTTGCACGTCTCCAGCCCCGGCCGGCTGAGCAATCGCAGAAGCCAGATCGTCTTCGCCCCCGAAGAAGGCGAAGGGGTCAGCTTTCCGGTCGAGGACGTCGCCTGGATCATCCTCGATACGCCGCAGGTCACGCTCACCGGTTCCCTGCTGAGCGCGCTCGCCGAGAACGGAGTCGCTCTAATCGTGCCCGACGCGAAGCATCATCCCGCGGGGATGCTGCTGTCCTTCCACCAACACCCTCTCCAATCCGGCATTGCCCATTCGCAGATCGCCGCCAGCCAGCCGCTGAAGAAGCGGCTCTGGCAGAAGCTTGTGGTCGCCAAAATCGAGAATCAGGCCGCCGTGCTGCGTGCCATCGGCAGCGACGAAGCCCAGGCGCTATCGGCAATGGCCGGGCGGGTCGGCTCAGGCGATCCCGACAATCTGGAGGCGCAGGCGGCGCGGGCATACTGGCCGCGGCTGTTCGACGGCTTCAAACGGCATCACGAAGACCGGCGCAACGGCCTTCTCAACTACGGTTACGCGGTCGTCCGGGCGGCGCTCGCGCGAGCGTGCGCGGCCTCCGGCCTGCTTCCCGCATTCGGCTTCCACCATTGCTCGCGCGCCAACGCCTTCAACCTGGTCGACGATCTGCTCGAACCGTTCCGCCCATGCGTCGATCGCCTGGCCCGCCGCCGCGCCCAGGAGGTGGAGCAGGATGAACTCGACGTCGAGGATCGCCGGCACATGGCCGGCATATTGAACGAAAGCGTCTCTCTGGGCGAGGAGCGCATGACCGTTCTCGCCGCCACCGAAGCCGTCGCGGCGAGCCTGGTGAGGGCGATCGATGGGGCGAGCGCTCCTCTTCTCCAGACACCCGCGCTGCCGTTGGCCAAGCGGGTGTGACCGGTGGACGCGGAAGAGGTCCGCTATATGTGGCTCATGGTTTTCTTCGACCTGCCGGTGCGCACGAAACCGCAGCGCCGGCACGCGACCCGTTTCCGCCAGTTCCTGAAGAAGGATGGCTATATGATGCTGCAATTGTCGGTTTACGCGCGCGTTTGCCGGGGGCAGGATGCTGTGGACAAGCATGTGAAGCGGGTGCGCGCGAGCCTGCCGAAGGAAGGCAGCGTCAGGACGCTTCAGGTGACGGACAAGCAATATGGACGGATGGAATTGCTGCTCGGAACCGCGCCGAAAACGGAAGAGATCGGCGCTTCGCAGATGGTTCTGCTGTGATTTCGACCGCAATCAGGCGGTGGAAATCACAGCAGTTCCAGTCACTTCTCCGCGACCCAGCCTACCATCGGCAAATCGGTAGGGAAACCACGGCGGATCAAGATGATGTTCCCGCACGGCTTAGAGCCTACCATCGGCAAATCGGTAGGGAAACCACGGCCCATCCCGTCATCGTCTGCGGAACGACCGTAGCCTACCATCGGCAAATCGGTAGGGAAACCACGGCCGATGTTGCCGCGTTGGTCGCGGAAGTTGCAGCCTACCATCGGCAAATCGGTAGGGAAACCACGGCATCGCACAGATGCCTAACGCGGGCGCCGCGAGCCTACCATCGGCAAATCGGTAGGGAAACCACGGCGTAAAGCAGGTCCCCACCTTCCGCAGGAGCGGAAGGCCGGAACCTGCTTGGCGCTGTCGCGCCGGTCGAGCAGTGAGGTGTTACTCCGAAGCTCAGACGCTCGCCGGCGCCGGCTGCGGCATCTGCGCGGGCGACTTGCCCTGCTGCATCTGCCTGGCGAACACGGCGCGCATCTCCGACAGCGAAAAGAGGTGGGCGTAGATCAGCGGCAGGATGCCGTTCTGGTTGAGCTTCCTCAGCTCGTCGCCGCGCAGGTTCCTGATCTTCTCCTCGTCGACCATTCGGAAGCCGCGGTAGATGAACGGCTGCTGGAAGCCCTCGGGCTGGATCGCGACTTCGCCGTCCATCATCAGGTCGGCCTTGGTCAGTTCCTCGACGAACGCCGCGGTGCGCTGGCCGGCGGCCTCGAACTGCTCGCAGAACTGGAGGATCGCCTTGGTCGCGTCGCTCGGCTGGTCGCCGTCGAACAGGGTCTGGCCCTCGTCGAAATCGCCGACCGCACTGGCGGTCGGGTCGAAGCACAGGGAAAGCTCGTCGCTGTCGGGCCGAAGCCGCGCCAGCAGGAACGGGTAGCGGCGGATATAGGCGGGAATATAGGCATTGGCGTCGAGCGGCCGACCGTCCTCGTCGAGGAACACGTTCACGCCTTCGTTGAGGCCCATCAGCGCGATCGGGATCGGGTTGTCGCCGACGGAAAAGACGATCGGATAGTGCCGCTGCACGAGCGTGAACTCGTCGACCGTCACGGGGATCGCGTGGGTGTGCCCGACCTGCGCCATGCGCAGGATGGTTCGCACCTTCATCTTGCCGTGCTGCGTCGCGTTGAGCGGTTCGAGGGCATTGTAGAACAAGGGCAGGTTCTGGGTCGGGGCGGCGGTCGCCATCGAAATTCTTCTCCTGGGGCCCGGACTTATGGCCGCGCTCGCGCCAGCCCGCCGGCTAATCGGTCGAGGCGCCTCTATTGGCCTTGTTCTCGTTAGGCAAGCGGGGTCGGCACGCCAGGCTGGCACGCCTCTCAGTTCATTGAACATTCAACGCCTCGCTGCGAAGCGCCTGGAATGGCGGTGGGGTGCAGATGATTCCGGGGACGGTCCTCGCGTTCGTGCCGCTGTTGCTCGGGCTGTTCGCCGCGCAGCCCGGAGTCATGGGCCAGTCGGTCACCCGGCTCGTGGTCGAGGACCAGGTGATCCTCAAGGTGCCCATCCGCCCGCGACCGATGTCGCCGCAGTTTGAATGGCGCGAGCGCAAGGGGCCGAAGTGCATTCCCGCGAACGCCATCCGCGGCGCTCTCCTGTCGGGTCCGCAGCAGGTCGACTTCGTACTTGCCGAGCGGCCGAGGCGGATGCGCGCGGAGCTCGAGGAAGACTGCCCGGCGCTGGATTTCTACAAGGGCTTCTATCTCCAGCCGCAGGACGATCAGCTCTGCGCCGGCCGCGACGCCATCCATGTGCGGACGGGCGGGAGCTGCACGATCGAGCGCTTCAGGCAGCTGGTTCCCAAGTTGCGCGATTAGCCTTGGAATCGGGCTGCCGAACACCCACATTTCGTGACAAGTAGGTTGCTTGACAACTTCTGGGGCTTCGCACAGTCCGGTCGACGCGCCGGCGACGGTCGTTGCGTGCCCATCCTTCACTTGGAGAATCAATGACTTTTGCCGATCTCGGCCTTTCCGACGAATTGCTCCGCTCGGTCGCGGACAGCGGCTATGGCGAGCCGACCCCGATTCAGAGCGCGGCCATCCCGTCGGTGCTGATGGGCAAGGACCTGGTCGGAATCGCCCAGACCGGGACCGGCAAGACCGCCGGTTTCGTCCTGCCCATGATCGACATCCTGCACCAGGGGCGCAGCCGCGCGCGCATGCCGCGCTCGTTGATCCTCGAGCCGACCCGCGAGCTGGCGATGCAGGTGGCGGAGAATTTCGAGAAATACGGCAAGTACCACCCGCTCTCGATGGCGCTGCTGATGGGCGGCGTGCAGATGGGCGACCAGATCAAGGCGCTCGAGAAAGGCGTCGACGTGCTGATCGCGACTCCGGGTCGTCTGATGGATCTGTTCGGCCGCGGCAAGATCATGCTCAACGATTGCAAGCTGCTGGTGATCGACGAGGCCGACCGGATGCTCGACATGGGATTCATCCCCGATATCGAGGAAATCTGCGCCAAGCTCCCCAAGGACCGTCAGACGCTGCTGTTCTCGGCGACCATGCCGCCGCCGATCCAGAAGCTGTCGCAGAAATTCCTCTCCGACCCCAAGACCGTCGAGGTCGCGCGGCCGGCGACGGCGAACGTCAATATCGAGCAGCGCCTGGTCGAGGTTCGCGCCGACAAGAAGAAGGATGCGCTTCGCGGCATCCTGCGCCACGAGGAATTCAAGAACGCGATCGTCTTCGCCAACCGCAAGACAACCGTTCGCGAGCTTGCCTCCAGCCTCAAGCGCTCGGGATTCGCGGCCGGGCAGATCCAGGGCGACATGGACCAGTCCGACCGCATCGCCGAGTTCGACCGGTTCAAGAATGACGAGATCACGATCCTGGTCGCCTCGGACGTCGCCGCCCGCGGGCTCGACGTCAAAGGCGTCAGCCATGTCATCAACTTCGACGTTCCGTGGCAGCCCGACGACTACATCCACCGCATCGGCCGCACCGGCCGCGCGGGGCTGACCGGGATCGCCATCACGCTCGCCACGCGTGAGGATTCCGAAGCCATCGGCCGCATCGAGAAGCTGATCGGCCACAAGATTCCACGGGCCGGCGGCAAGCCGTCGGAGGTGCCGGCAAGCGTCGAAAAAGCGGCGGCCGAACCGGCGAAGTCCGACAAAGCCGCACGACCAAAGCCGGCGAAGGCGGAGAGAACGCGTCCCGTTTCGCCGGCGAAGCAGAAACGTGCGGCCAAAGCCGAGCCCGAGCAGCCGTCCAAGCCGTCGCCGGTGCTCGAGGACATCAAGAGCGAGTGGAACGGCCCGCTGCCGAGCTTCCTGTCGGTAAGCGCCGACTAGTCACAGTCCTGACACTGGAAAGCGCTCCGGCGCATTCCTAGCTGCGGTCCCGGACAGGAAAGGGATCGAGCATGAGCGATTATGTGCTTCCGAAAGTGTGGACCTGGGACCAGCCGAGCGGCGGGCAGTTCGCCAACGTCAACCGCCCCGTCGCCGGCCCGACACACAACGAGGAGCTTCCGGCCGGCAAGCACCCGTTCCAGCTCTACTCGCTCGCGACGCCCAACGGGCAGAAGGTCTCGATCATGTTCGAGGAGCTGCTCGAAAAGGGGCATTCTGACGCCGAATATGATGCCTGGCCAATCCGCATCGGCGATGGTGACCAGTTCGGAAGCGGCTTCGTCGCGGTGAACCCCAACAGCAAGATCCCCGCGCTCCTCGACCGCAGCGGCCGCGAGCCGGTGCGGGTGTTCGAAAGCGGCGCCATCCTCGTTTATCTCGCCGAGAAGTTCGGTGAATTCCTGCCGACATCGGGCCCCGGGCGCGCGGAGGCCCTTTCCTGGCTGTTCTGGCAGATGGGCAGCGCGCCCTTCCTCGGCGGCGGCTTCGGCCATTTCTTCGCCTACGCGCCGGAGAAGTTGGAATATCCGATCAACCGCTATTCGATGGAGGCCAAGCGGCAGTTCGACGTGCTCAACCGCCGCCTTGCGGAGAGCGAGTTTATCGCAGGCCCCGATTACACAGTCGCCGACATCGCCATCTGGCCCTGGTACGGCGGCGTCGCGCTCGGCCGCAGCTACGAGGGCGCGGACAGCTTCCTCGCGACCCACGAATATGAACATGTGATGCGCTGGGCGAAGCAGATCGACGCCCGCCCGGCAGTGAAGCGCGGCCGGATCGTCAACAAGCTCACCGGCGACCCGTCGGAGCAGCTCCACGAGCGCCACGACGCGAGCGACTTCGCGTTGAGGACGGAGGACAAGCTGCAACCGGTCGATGAAACGGAAGCGGTGAAGGACGACGCGATCTGAACTGTACCCCGGCGTAGGCCGGGGCCCAGGAGCGCGAAAGCGCTGCTGACACAGCGCCCTGGGCCCCGGCCTACGCCGGGGAACGCCTGTACCGCCCCAAAAACTCCACGGCGAACGCGTCCAGCCGCCGCCCCGCAATCGCATCGCGCAGGCCGTGCATCAGCCGCTGGTAGAACCACAGATTGTGCTGGGTCATCAGCATAGCGCCGAGGATTTCGCCGGATTTCACCAGATGGTGGATGTAGGCGCGGCTGAAGCTCGTGCAGGCGGGGCATGGGCAGCCAGGCTCGATAGGCTCCCGGTCCTCCGCGAACCGCGCGTTTCGCAGGTTGAGCGGCCCGGCGGCGGTGAACGCCTGGCCGGTGCGGCCGGAGCGGGTCGGAAGCACGCAGTCGAACATGTCGATGCCGCGAACCACCGCCTCGACAATGTCGTCGGGCTTGCCGACGCCCATCAGATAGCGCGGCTTGTCGCGTGGAAGCATGTCGACCGCGAAATCGAGGCAGCCGAGCATCGCCTCCTGCCCCTCCCCGACCGCCAGCCCGCCGACCGCGTAGCCATCGAAGCCGATATCGATCAGCGCCTCGGCCGAGGCGCGGCGGAGCTGCTCGTCGAGCGCGCCCTGCTGGATCCCGAGGATCGCCGAGCGCTCGGCATGGTCGCCGCCGCGGTCGAATTCCTCGCGACTGCGCTTCGCCCAGCGGATCGAGCGCTCCATCGCCTCGCGCTGCGCCTCGGCGGTCGACGTGGTCGGCACCAGCTGGTCGAATTGCATGAGAATGTCGGAGCCAAGCAGCCGCTGAACCTCGACCGACCGTTCGGGCGAAAGCATGTGCCGCGACCCGTCGAGATGGCTGGCGAAAGACACCCCCTCTTCCGTGACCTTCGTCAGGTCGCTGAGGCTCATCACCTGATAGCCGCCGCTG
Source organism: Sphingomonas segetis (assembly GCF_009720245.1). Classification (GTDB taxonomy): domain Bacteria; phylum Pseudomonadota; class Alphaproteobacteria; order Sphingomonadales; family Sphingomonadaceae; genus Sphingomicrobium; species Sphingomicrobium segetis. The sequence continues at coordinate 9,732 of NZ_WJSQ01000028.1, forward strand.
TCGGTCAGGATCGGCCGCTCCCAGCCCATGAACTCGTGCAGCCCGCCGAGCTTCGCCACCCGCTCTGCGCCCGGGCGGAGCATCAGGTGATAAGTGTTGCCGAGGATGATGTCGGCGCCGCTCGCGAGCACTTCCTCCGGCCGCATCGCCTTCACCGTGGCTGCGGTCCCCACCGGCATGAACGCGGGCGTGCGGATCTCTCCCGGCTCCATCGCGATGCTGCCCGTTCGTGCAGCACCGTCGGTGGCCGAGATCGAAAAGGAGAAACGGGTCACGCGCAGGCGCTTAGCGGCCCGTCCATTTGCCGCAACCTCGATTCCCGCTAGGTGCTCGCCGGATGCCGCGTATCGAAGACATCCACAGCTTTGTGTTCATCGTCGGAGCGCCGCGCTGCGGCACCACCACCATGGCGCGCTGGCTCCAGGCGCACCCGCAAATCCTTTTCCCCTTCGTGAAGGAGCCGCACTACTTCTCGCAGCACGACCTGCGGCCTCTCGACGAACCCGAGCTCAGGCGGCGCATCGAGCACGACTATCTCGACCATTTCTTCACGAAGCCCGAGGGCGAGCAGGGCATCGGCGCCGATTCCTCGGTGTCCTACCTTTATACGCCCGAGCAGCTCGAGCCGGTGCTGAAGCTGTGGCCCAACTCGCGTTTCGTCGTCGGCGTGCGCGACCCGCTGACCCTGCTCCCGTCGCTTCACAAGCGGCTGATCTTCACCGGCGACGAGAATATCCGCCGCTTCGAGGACGCGTGGGCCGCCGTGCCCGACCGGGCGGCCGGCCGCCGAATCCCGTGGAGCGCGATCGAGCCGCGCTGGCTGCGCTATGACGAAGCGGCGCGCTACGGGACCTATGTCGAGCGGCTGTTCCAGGCCGTGGGCAAGGAGCGGTGCCTGGTGATGGTCTTCGACGACCTCGTCGCCGACCCGCAGGGACAGCATCGCAACTTGCTCGAGTTCGCCGGCCTGCGGGCCATGCCGGCGCCCGAGATGAAGCCCGAACGCGAGGGCAAAGCGGTGCGCTCGATCTATCTCCAGAAGCTGCTCAAGCGCCCGCCGCGGTTCCTGCTGCCCTATTTCGCGAGCATGCGGCACCGCGCCCGCTTCGACAAAGCGGCGAGCAAGCAGATCGGCAGCGCTGCCGCAATGCCCTCCATGTCGCTCCGCAAGCGCCTCCTCCACTGGAACAGGGTGCCCGACGAGAAGCGGCCCATCCCCCTTGCGGTCCAGCGCGAGATCAAGGCCCATTTCCAGGAGGAGGTCGACAAGCTCGGCGCGCTCATCGGCCGCGACCTCGGCCAGTGGCTGCAGCCGCGGGAGTAGTCCGGGCCGGAAGCAGCAGGCTCGCATCGCCGTAGGAGTAGAAGCGGTAGCCCACGTCGATGGCGTGGGCGTAGGCCGACTTCATCACCTCGAGGCTCATCAGCGCGCTGACCAGCATGAACAGGGTCGAGCGCGGCAGGTGGAAGTTGGTGATCAGCCCGTCGATCGCCCTGAAGCGGTAGCCGGGGGTGATGAAGATGGACGTGTCGCCCTCAAAGGGGCGGATGATCCCGTCGTCGCCGGCGGCGCTTTCGAGCAGGCGCAGGCTGGTCGTCCCGACCGAGATCAGCCGGCCGCCGGAGCGTCGGACGGCATTCAGCCGAGCCGCCGTCGCGGCATCGATGCGGCCCCATTCGGCGTGCATCTTATGCTCCTCGATCCGCTCGCTCTTGACCGGCAGGAATGTGCCCGCGCCGACGTGGAGCGTCAGCGTTTCGCGGCCGATTCCGTTCGCTTCGAGCGCGTCGAGTAGCCGCGGCGTGAAGTGCAGCGCCGCCGTCGGCGCGGCGACCGCCCCCTCCTCGCGCGCGAACATCGTCTGGTAGTCCTCGCGGTCCGCCTCATCCACGTCGCGACGCGAGGCGATATAGGGCGGCAGCGGCATCCGCCCGGCACGCTCGAGCAGCAGCTCGACCGGCTCCTCGCCGTGGAAGTGCAGAAGCGCCGATCCGTCCTCCGCTTTCTCGACGACAGAAGCCGCCACGCCTTCGCCGAAATCGATCGTGTCGCCGACCCGCGCCCGCTTGGCGTTGCGCAGGAACGCCTGCCATTCGCGCGGGCCCTCGCGCTTGTGCAGGGTGGCGCCGATGCTCGCCTCGCCCCGCCGGCCCTCGAGCTGGGCAGGGATCACCTTGGTGTCGTTGAAGACGAGCACGTCGCCCGGGCGGAGCAGGTCGGGGAGTTCGAGCATTTTATGGTCGGAGATGGCGCTTCCCTCGACCAGCAGCAGCCGGGCGCTGTCGCGCGGCCGCGCAGGGCGAAGCGCGATCCGATCGGGGGGGAGGTCGAAGTCGAAATCGGACAGGCGCACGCGGGCGCGCTTAGCCGCCCAAATAGGCCTTCACAATTTTGGTCGGGTTGGCCGGCGGCTCGCCGCGCTCGATCCTGTCGACTGCGTCCATGCCTTTCACGACGCGTCCGATGACAGTGTAGCGTCCGTCGAGCTCGGCATTGGGCACAAACATGATGAAGAACTGGCTGTTGGCACTGTCGTCGGTCTCGGCGCGGGCGGCGCCGACGGTGCCACGAAGGAACGGCACGGGGGTGAACTCCGCCTTGAGGTCGGGAAGCTCGGAACCGCCTTCGCCCGTTCCCTTCGGATCGCCGCCCTGTGCCATGAAGCCGGGCATGACGCGATGGAAGGTGAGGCCGTTATAGAAGCCTCGACGGACGAGAGTCTGGATGCGCTCGATATGGTGCGGCGCAAGATCCGGCCGCAGCACGATCTCGACCGTGCCGCCGTTCGACAGGTCGAGGAACCAATGATTGGCCGGATTGGCGGCCACCTCCGCGGGCGGCGCGATGCTGGGCGCCGCCATCGGTGCCGGCGCGGCAGCCATCAACAATGCGGCGAGCGGAGCCGAGAACAGAGCCTTGACGATCATTTCCCTCCCCGAACCTGTATGTTTGTGCTGCGCCCCAGGCCCTGACTTCAGCGTGAACCGGCGCCCAGGTGCCGGCGCACGTCCTCGGCCACGGCGGACGGAACGAATTTATCGATCGAACCGCCGTAGCGCGCGATCTCCTTGACCAGCTTGGACGCGATCGGCTGGAGCGAGACATCCGCCATCAGGAAGACGGTTTCGATATCGTCATTGAGCTGCTGGTTCATCCCCGCCATCTGGAACTCATATTCGAAATCCGCGACGGCCCTGAGCCCACGCAGAATGGCGGTGGCGCCCTGCTCTTCCGCGAACTCCATCAGCAGCGAATCAAACTCCACCACGTCGATGTTGCCGGGGATTTCCGCGATCTCGCGCCGAACCATCTCGAGGCGCTCGGCCACGGAGAACATCGGCTCTTTCGACGGGTTCGTGGTCACGCCGACCACCAGCTTGTCGACGAGGTGCGCGCCGCGCCGGATGATGTCGACGTGGCCGAGCGTGAGCGGATCGAACGTCCCTGGATAGACCGCCACTTTCATCAATGGTCTCTTTCTATCGCGAAGCGGGCGATGGCGCGCAGCAGGTCGGCTTCGCGGCCGTGGCCCGACAGATGCTCGATCGCCTGGTTGACGAGGTAGTCGGCCTGCTGGCGCGCCCGCTCCTCGCCGAGCAGCGAGACGAAGGTGGCCTTGCCCGCGTTGGCGTCGCGCCCGGTGGGTTTGCCGGCTGCAGCCTCATCGCCGCTATGGTCGATGAGGTCGTCGGCGATCTGGAATGCAAGGCCGATGTTGCGTGCGTAGCCGCGATAGGGGGTCCGAGCGTCCGGCGGAGTCTTGTTCATGATGCACGCCGCCTCGACCGAATATTCGATCAGCGCGCCGGTCTTGAGCTGCTGCAGCCGGGTGATCGAGGCGAGGTCCAGCTCCTGCCCCTCGGCCGCGAGGTCCATCATCTGCCCGCCGGCCATGCCGTTCGGCCCGGCCGCCCGTGCCAGCTCGAGGACCAGGTCCGAGCGCACCCAAGGATCGTCGTGAGTCGCCCGATGCGCGAGGATTTCGAACGCGAGCGCGTGCAGGCTGTCGCCGGCGAGCACCGCCGCCGCCTCGCCGAAGGCCTTGTGCACCGTCGCCTTGCCGCGCCGAAGCTCGGCATCGTCCATGCACGGCAGGTCGTCGTGGATCAGCGAATAGACGTGGATCGCCTCGATCGCGCAGCCGACGCGCAGCGCGCGTTCGCGGTCGATCGCGAACAGACGCGATGCGGCCATGGTAAGCAGAGGACGAAGGCGCTTGCCGCCGCCGATCGCGGCGTGCCTCATCGCCTCGTAAAACAGCGCGCGGCTGTCGCCCGGGGGGGCGAGGAGCTGCGCGAAGAATCGGTCGATGTCGGCCGAGAGGGTTTTCGCCTCTGCCTCGAGCTCGTGCGCGAGCCGGTCGATCGTTTCAACCGGCATCGAACGGCTTGAGACCGGCCGGCTTGCCGTCGCTTCCGAATGCGATCTGCTCGATGCGCGCCTGCGCGTCCTTGAGCCGCGCCTCGCAATGGCGGCGAAGCTTATCGCCTTCCTGGTAGAGCTCGATCGACTGGTCGAGCGGCGCCTCGCCTTTCTCCAGCGTGCGCACGATCTCCTCGAGCCGCTTCAGCGCATCCTCGAAGCTAAGCTGATCGACGTTGCTCGTCTCGGCAGTGGCCATGAGCCTAAGTGTGAGCCGCGGGGCCGTTCAAATCAAGCGAACGGCTATTCGCTCGGGCGGTTGGTGAACGGGTCGCGGATGCCGGGGAAGATCTCGTCCCGGAGTTCCTCGTCGCCAGCCTCGGCGAGCGCCGCCTCCGCGTCGCGGACGTGCTGTTCGCGCTCGCGCCGAAGCTCCTCGATCAGGGCCTCGCGGTCGCCCTCGAAACGCGTGTCCACCGGCGCCGCAACGCCGGCCGCCTTCGCAGCCTTGGCAACCGCCGCATCGAGCTCGCGCTGCGTCGTCAGCCCGAGCGTGACCGGGTCCTTCGGCGTGATGTTCGCCATGTTCCAGTGTGTCCGGTCGCGGATTGCGGCAATGGTGGTGCGCGTGGTGCCGATCAGCTTGCTGATCTGGCCGTCGGTGACGTCCGGATGATTCTTGATGATCCAGGCGATCCCGTCGGGCTTGTCCTGGCGCTTGGAAACCGGCGTGTAGCGCGGCCCGCGGGTGCGGCGGACCTCTTCCGGCGCTTTGTGCATCTGGAGCTTGTGGTCGGGATCGTTCTGCCCCTTCACGATTTCCTCGTGAGTCAACTCGCCGGCGCGGATCGGGTCACGGCCGGTCAGCTTGGTCGCGGCGGTATCGTCCGCGATCGCCTGGACCTCGAGGATGTGCAGGCCGCAAAACTCCGCGATCTGGTCGAACGTCAGCGACGTATTCTCGACCAGCCACGCAGCGGTCGCATGGGGCATGAGCGGCTGGGCCACTTTTGAGTCTCCATAAACAATAACGGCCGCCCCTTCCCGGAGCGGCCAACAGCGAAGCGCGCATCTAAACCTGCGGGCTGCGCACCGCAAGGGCGGTTCAGTCGATCGGCAGGTGATTCGGTTGCGCGGCGACCCGGGCGAGCCAGGCGCCGACTGCCGGGTAACGGCCGAGCTCGAACCCGCCGCCATCGGCAACGCTGGTGTAGGGGAACAGACAGATGTCGGCGAGGCTCATGCAATCGCCGACGAACCAGTCGCGGCCAGTCAGATGCCGGTCCATCAGTGCCAGCGCGGCCTCGCCGGCCTCGCGCTTGACCGGCAGCATCAGCCGCTGCGCATCGCTCAGCGCGTCCACGCCAACGATGGTCAGCCACGCGCGCACTGCTGCGACATTGGGCTCGTGATTGTATTGCTCCCAGAACATCCAGCGCAGCATGTCGGCGCGTTCGAACCGCTCGATCGGGACCAACGCCGAGCCATCGGCGAGATAGAAACATGCCGCGTTGCTTTCGGGGAGAAAACGGTCGCCATCCTGCAGGACTGGAATCCGGCCGTTCGCGCTGATCTCGGCGAGAAACTCGGGCGTGCGCGTTTCGCCCTTCATGATATCGTAGAAGCGCCGCTCCATCGCGAGTCCCAGATGCGATGCGGTGAGCCGGATCTTGTAGCAATTGAGCGACCGCGGATCCTCGTGGAGGATCACGGGCTCACCTCCAGCACGATCTTGCCGACATGTTCGCCACTTTCCATCCGCTCGTGCGCCGCGTTTGCCTGTACAAGCGGAAAGCTGCTGTCGATCACCGGTTTGAGCCTGCCGCCCTCGACATAGGGCCACACCGCTCGTGCCATCTCGTCGGCGACCATGGTTTTGAACTCGATCGACCGGGAACGGAGCGTCGACCCGGTCAAAGTCAGCCGGCGCCGCATGATGTCGAACAACGCGATCTCCGCCGTCGGGCCGCGTTGGACGGCGATCGACACGTGCCGCCCCTCCTTCGCCAGGCAGGCAAGGTTGCGCGGCACATAATCGCCGCCGACCATGTCGACGACCACGTTCACCCCCGCCCGTGCGGTAACTCGGTGGACCTCCTCGACGAAATCCTGCTCGCGATAGTTGATCGCCGCCGCCGCCCCGAGCTCGCGAGCTCGCGCGCACTTCTCGTCCGTTCCGCAAGTCACGATCAATTTGAGCCCGAACAGCCGCCCGAGCGCGATCGCCATCGTCCCGATTCCGCTGGTGCCGCCGTGGACCAGCACCCAGTCCCCGTCCGCCGCGAAGCCGCGCTCGAACAGATTGACCCAGACGGTGAAGAGCGTCTCCGGCATCGCGGCGGCTTCAAGCAGCGAAATCGCGTCGGGAACGAACAGGCAGGTGCCGATCGGCGCCGGGCAATATTCGGCATAGCCGCCGCCCGCGACCAGCGCGCAGACGTTGCGGCCCATGAGTTCTTCGGGGCCGTCGACAACCTTTCCCGCTATCTCCAGCCCGAGAATATCGGGAGCGCCCGGAGGTGGCGGGTAAAGTCCCTTGCTCTGGAGGATGTCGGGCCGGTTGACGCCCGCCGCGGCGACCCTGACCAGCACCTCGCCTGACCCCGGCCGGGGCACTGGCCGTTCCACGATCAGCAGCTCGTTGCCGGTATCGGGCGGCGGCGCGACGACCGCCGTCATCGAGGAGGGAAGTGAGCTGCTCACCAGGCGCGGCTTATTGACTTGCGCCGTCCATGGGTCAACGATTCTGCCGTGGATTTGGACGAGCTTTTCCCAAGCAAGCCCGACGACCCGCTCGTGGCGCTTGCGAAACAGGATCTCGATCCCCTGTCAATCGAGGAGCTGAAGGCGCGCGTCGAGGCGCTCAACGTTGAAATCGCCCGCGTCGAGGACCACATGCAGCGGGCGCAACACCACCGCTCAGCGGCGGAAGAGCTGTTCAAGAAATCATGAGCGTCGGCGTCATGCGACTGATGCATGACGGTCTCATTCAGCGTGCCAACAGCTCGCAAGGCGATAATCTGGGGAAAAGCCGGGAAACGGCACTTGATTGCCGCGTTCCGGCGTATGACATTCGATTCAAAGCCCGTGGGCTTCCCTGCGGGAGCGGGAGTATCTGTCTAAATGCCTAGTTTCGCTCGCGAACTCGAACAAACCCTCCACAATGCTTTGGGAGAGGCCAGCAAGCGCCGGCACGAGTATGCGACCCTCGAACATCTGCTGATCGCGCTCGTCGACGACGAGCATGCGTCCAAAGTGATGACCGCCTGCGGCGTGAGCCGCGACGAGCTGCGCACGTCGGTCAAGCAATATCTCGACAACGAGCTTGGAGCCCTGGTCGCCGACAGCGCCACCGACCCGACTCCGACCAGCGGCTTCCAGCGCGTCGTCCAGCGCGCGATCCTGCACGTCCAGTCGTCGGGCCGCGACGAGGTCACGGGCGCCAACGTGCTCGTCGCCCTCTTCTCCGAGCGCGAGAGCTACGCCGTCTATTTCCTCCAGCAGCAGGACATGAGCCGGCTCGATGCCGTGACCTACATCAGCCACGGCGTCGGCAAGGGCGAGGCGGCCGCCGAGCCGCGCGCGCCCGAGGGGGCCGAGGAGAAAAGCGAGAAGGACAGCGGGAAGAAGGAATCCGCGCTCAAGCAGTTCACCGTCGACCTCAACGAGAAGGCCAGGGCCGGCAAGGTCGACCCGCTGATCGGCCGCATGCCGGAAGTCGACCGGACGGTGCAGATCCTGTGCAGGCGGTCGAAGAACAACCCGCTCTACGTCGGCGATCCCGGCGTCGGGAAGACCGCGATCGCCGAAGGCCTCGCGCGCAAGATCGTCGAAGGCGATGTTCCCGAGGTGCTCAAGGGCGCGATCATCTACGCGCTCGACATGGGCGCCCTGCTCGCCGGCACCCGCTATCGCGGCGATTTCGAAGAGCGGCTCAAGTCCGTGGTGTCCGAGCTCGAAAAGCTCCCCAACGCGATCCTCTTCATCGACGAGATCCACACCGTGATCGGGGCCGGCGCCACTTCCGGCGGCGCGATGGACGCATCGAACCTCCTCAAGCCGGCGCTGTCGAACGGCGCCATCCGCTGCATCGGCTCCACCACCTACAAGGAGTTCCGCAACCATTTCGAAAAGGACCGCGCGCTTCTGCGCCGGTTCCAGAAGATCGACGTCAACGAGCCGACGATCGAGGACACGATCAAGATCATCGCCGGCCTGCGCTCGTCGTTCGAGGGCCACCACAACGTCCGCTACACGCCGGACGCGATCAAGTCGGCGGTCGAGCTGTCGGCGCGCTACATCCACGACCGCAAGCTGCCCGACAAGGCTATCGACGTGATCGACGAGGTCGGCGCGATGCAGATGCTGGTGCCGCCGAGCCGCCGCAAGAAGGTCATCACGCCCAAGGAAATCGAAGCGGTGGTCGCGACCATGGCGCGGATCCCGCCCAAATCGGTCAGCGCCGACGACAAGCAGGCGCTCGAGCATCTCGATGCCGATTTGAAGCGGGTCGTGTTCGGCCAGGACCTCGCGATCGAGAAGCTCGCTTCGGCGATGAAGCTGTCGCGCGCTGGGCTTCGCGATCCTGACAAGCCGATCGGCAATTATCTGTTCTCGGGCCCCACCGGCGTCGGCAAGACCGAGGTCGCGCGCCAGCTCGCGTCGATCATGGGTATCCCGCTGCAGCGCTTCGACATGTCCGAATATATGGAGCGCCACGCGGTCAGCCGGCTGATCGGCGCGCCTCCCGGCTATGTCGGCTACGACCAGGGTGGGTTGCTGACCGACGCCGTCGACCAGCACCCGCACTCGGTGCTCCTGCTCGACGAGATCGAGAAGGCGCACCCGGACCTGTTCAACATCCTGTTGCAGGTGATGGACCACGGCAAGCTGACCGACCACCACGGCAAGACGGTCGACTTCCGCAACTGCATCCTGATCATGACGACCAACGCCGGCGCCGCCGACATGGCGCGCGAGAGCATCGGGTTCGGCGCGGCGACGCGCGAGGACGCTCAGGAGGATGCGGTCAAGAAGATGTTCACACCGGAGTTCCGCAACCGGCTCGATGCGATTGTCCCGTTCAGCTACCTGCCGCCGGCGGTGGTCGCGCGCGTGGTCGACAAGTTCATCCTCCAGCTCGAGCTGCAGCTCGCCGACCGCAACGTGCACATCGAGCTCGACGAGGAGGCGCGCGAGTGGCTGACCAGCCGCGGCTACGACAAGCTCTACGGCGCGCGGCCGATGGGCCGCCTGGTCCAGGAGAAAATCAAGCAGCCGCTCGCCGAGGAGCTATTGTTCGGCAAGCTGGTCAACGGCGGCGAGGTCAAGGTCCGGATCAAGGACAATGCGCCGAGCTTCGAGATCGTCCCGGCCCCGCCCAAGGCGGCGAGAGGGAAGCCCAAGGCTAAGGCGAAAGCGCCCGCCAGGAAAAAGGCCAGCGGCGACGCTCCGGCAGGGGAATAGGACGCAAGCCAATGCAAGGGTCGGGAGGAAACTCCCGGCCCTTTTTTCAACCCTTCGACTGGATGGAAATAATGCCCTTCGCGCCGTTCGGGCCTGGGCTGACGTGGATGAGGAAGGGGCTCCCGTCCTTCGATTTTCCGGTGACCGAATCGCCCGCGAGCGCCGCCTCTACGCCCTGCTCCTTGAACTGGCCGAGGAAGTAGGAACGCACCTCGTCGGGCGACGCGGGGGCGCTGAAGCTCATGTCGACCGTCGCGCCTTGCTTGCCGGCGTTGACGTTGAACCCCGTGACCGAGCTGCCGGGCATCAGCTTCACTCCGTCGATATCGAAATTGCCGTTGCGCATCATGCCCGCCGGCACCTTCACCTTCCCCTCGGCGATCGGGAGATTGAAGGCGATATGGCCGCTGTCGTCGGCGTGGATGCTGACATTCTCGTTGCCGTCCGGCGGGTTTTTCGAATGGACGTTGCACGCGGCGAGCAACGGCACGAGCAAGAGAAATGCGGAGCGGTTCATGGGGACCTCCTGTATTATCCATATAACACAGCAGGTCCCCGCCACGTCAAGCGTCCAGGCCGAGTGCTTTCCTGACCGCTTCCCGCGACTGCGCGTGGAGCGCCCAGAAATCCTTGACGCCGCGGCCGGCGAGGCGCTCCTGGAGGACCGTGAGGTGCGAAGTCCAGCCGCTGCCGAAATCCTGCGCGCCGACCGGGCTGACGATCCCGCTGTGGGTCAGCACCAGGCGCGTGCGGTCTCCCTCCGGGTGAAGCTCATAGGTGACGATGCCGTTCTTGCCGCCCGCGAAGGTTGTTTCGAGCAGCCGCGGCGGCTCGAACCGAAGCACCTTCTCGCTGAACCGCACGCCTTTGGATGCCGCGTAACTCTCGGGATAGGGAACCTCGTCTTCCGACAGATTGTCGTGGTCCACGATCAGCTCGAACTCGCCGTCCGCCCGCGCGTCGGTGCCGCCCATGAACCACTGACGGCGCAGCTCGGCCTCGGTGAGATAGCGCCAGACGGTCTCGACCGGAGCTTCGAGCAAGCGCTCCAGACGGATCGCATCGTCCGCGACGCGCCGAACCGGAGCTGCGATCTGGATCTGTGCTTCAGTCATTTGGATTCTCCTTCTTGTCGCGATCGATCGCCGCCTCGAGCCGGTCGAGACGGACGGACCAGAACTTCTCCCATTGCTTGAGCCACGCCTCGGCCTCGCGGAGCGGTTCGGGCCGGAGCGCGCAAATCTGCCTGCGCCCCGCTTTGCACCGCTCGATCAGCCCGGCGCTCTCGAGCACCTTCACATGCTTGGCCGCGCCCGCGAAGCTCATCGCGAACGGCTCCCCCAGCTCGCCGATCGATTTGTCGCCGAGCGCAAGGCTCGCGAGCATCCCCCGGCGGGTCGGGTCCGCCAGCGCGCGGAAGGTGGTGTCGAGTCGTTGTTCAACCATGTGGTTTATAATGCACCCGGCAGTCGTAACTGTCAACGAGCTGGTTTAACGACTGTGCGGCTTGCGGCACTCGCCGGAAAGTTCAATTGTCCGGCACCAAATTCCGGAGGGGACCTATTCCGTGACTCGATTCCGTTCGCTTGCTCCGCTCGTCCTGCTGTTCGCCGCGACCGCCCCAAGCGCGCCTGTTGCCGCGGCACCCGCCACCGGCCCGACGCGCACTTTCACCGGCGCGGACCTGTTCAACCTGGAGCAGGCGAGCGATCCCGAGATCAGCCCGGACGGCAAGACCATCGCCTACGTCCGCAAGTCGAACGACATCATGACCGACAAGGCGCGTCCGACGATCTGGCTGGTCGACGTCGCAAGCGGCCAACAGCGGCCTCTGCTCGCCGGCTCCGGCTCCTACTTCTCGCCGCGCTGGTCGCCGGACGGAACGCGCCTCGCTTATGTCGCAACCGACGGCGGTAGCCCTCAGCTCCACGTGCGCTGGATGGTGAGCGGCGAGAGCGCGCGGATCACCGGCCTGCCCGACAGCCCGGGTGCGATTGCCTGGTCGCCCGACGGCCGCCGCATCGCCTATACCATGTTCGTCCCCGACGAGGGACCAAAACTAGGCAAGGTGCCGCCGAAACCAGAGGGCGCCAAGTGGGCCGACCCGCTGCAAGTCATCGACGCGGTCACCTACCGCACCGACGATGAAGGCTATCTCAAGCCGGGCTTTTACCAGCTCTTCTGGGTGCCGGCCGACGGCGGCGCTCCGACCCAGCTGACCTTCGGCGCAACCCATGCCGGCGGTCCCGTCAGCTGGACTCCCGACGGCCGCTCGATCCTGTTCAGCGGCAACCTCTCGAAGAACTGGGAGCGCGAGCCGGTCAACAGCGAGATTTACCGCATCGGCATCGGCGGCGGCGCGCCGGTCGCGCTCACCAGCCGTGACGGGCCCGATGCCGCGCCGGCCGTGTCGCCCGACGGACGCTACGTCGCCTACATCGGCTATGACGACAAGAAGCTGGGCTACCAGAACACGCAGCTGTCGGTGATGAGCCTCGACGGCTCGGGCAAGCGTGTGCTGACCGCCAGCCTCGACCGCTCGGTCGCAAGCCCCGTGTGGGCGCCCGACAGCCGCTCGGTCTACGTCCAGGTCGAAGACCGCGGCACCAACAAGGTCGAGCGCGTCGGCCTCGACGGGTCGATCCACGAAGTCGCGACCGGCCTCAATGGCGGCGGCCTCGACCGGCCCTATGCCGGCGGAGAGTTCGACGTCGCGCGCAAGAGCGGCACCATCGCCATCACGACCGGCGACCCGCTGCACCCGTCCGACATCTCCGTCGTCACCGGGAGCACCGTCAGGCAGCTCACCCACCTCAACGAGCACCTCGGGTCAAAGGCGCTGGCGCAGGTCCAGAAGCTGCCGGTCACCTCGAGTTACGACCAGCGCCCGATCGACGCGTGGATGGTCACTCCGGCCGACTTCGACCCGGCGAAGAAATACCCGCTGATCCTGGAGATCCACGGCGGGCCGTTCGCCGCCTACGGGCCGAGCTTCTCGACCGACGACCAGCTCTATGCCGCAGACGGATACATCGTCCTCTACACCAACCCGCGCGGCTCGACCTCCTACGGCGAGGAGTTCGCCAACCAGATCGACAAGGCCTATCCCGGCCACGACTATGACGATCTGATGAGCGCGGTCGATGCCGCGATCGCGACCGGGCACGTCGATCCGAACAACCTGTTCGTCACCGGCGGATCGGGCGGCGGCGTGCTCACCGCCTGGATCGTTGGCAAGACCGACCGCTTCCGCGCCGCGGCGACGCAGAAGCCGGTGATCGACTGGGCGAGCTTCGTGCTGACCAGCGACGGCGCGCCCTATTATTCCCCCTACTGGTTCGCGAAGAAGCCGTGGGAAGACCCGATGGGCTATTGGCAGCGCTCGCCCTTGAGCCTCGTCGGCAACGTCAAGACTCCGACGCTCGTCGTCGTTGGAAGCGAGGATTACCGGACGCCGGACAGCGAGGCCGAGCAATATTACGAAGCGCTGCAGCTGCGCGGCGTGCCGACCGCCTTCGTCAAAGTGCCGGGCGCCAGCCACGGCGGGATCGCCGCGCGGCCGAGCCAGGCCGCGGCCAAGGCGAGCGCGATCCTCGCCTGGTTCGACCGCTACCGTACCGACAGGGGCCGCACG
>NZ_WJSQ01000280.1 GCF_009720245.1 Sphingomonas segetis
ATGCAGGTTCGCCGGCCGGCGCGCTCGTCTCGAGCGCCTCGGCGACGGCGAGCAGCAGGCGGTCGCCCGCGGCATGGCCGTGGAGATCGTTGACCCGCTTGAAATGGTCGAGGTCGAGGAGGAGCAGGACGGCGGCCGTCTTCGTCTCTCGCATCTCGCCCAGCGAGCGGACAAGCTCGCGGCGATTGGCGAGGCCGGTACCGGGATCGGTGTTGGCGTTGCGCCGGGCGAGCCGCTCGGCGGCCTCATAGGCGTCGAGCGCCTCCTTCAGATCCTTCGATCGGCGCCAGCCGAACAGGATGATCGCGATGTTGAGCAGGAAGGCGACCTGGAGGGTATTCGACGAATCGGTCAGCGCCGCGCCGGCGAGCGCCGCCGGCACGACCTTGCTCCCGAGGGCGACGAACAACAGGATCGCCGCGATGGTCGCGCACGTAGTGATGATGTGGCTGCTCGCGATGCGAACCGCCTTGCTCCTGACTCGCTTCACATTTGGTCCACTTCTTGTCCGCGTCCAGTTTTTCGCAGACAGAAATGAAAATTATCCTACATTAGCTTTGGTTAGCGTAGACGGCGATTTGCGCGTAGCGCAGCTTATCACGACCGGAGGGTGAATGGGGCGCATCTTCCTCAGCTACGCGAGAGAGGACCAGGCATTCGCGGAATGCCGTGCGCGCGTGCTCGAGGGCGCCGGCCACAGCGTCTGGTAGGACCGGCACATCGACAGCGTTGAGGAATTCGGCGCCGAGATCGCGGCGCAGCTCGAGAAGGCCAACGCGATCGTCGTCGCGTGGTCGAAACATTCGGTGAGGTCGCGATGGGTGCGCGACGAGCTGCGGCCGCCGGCGACACGGGCCAGCTGGTGCCCGTTTGCGCGCAGTTGTTGAAGCGCTAGCGGGAGACCGCCAGTCGCTGCTCGACCAGGCTGAGCGCCTTCGCGATGGCCTGGTCGACCGTCAGGTCGCTCGTGTCGAGGAGGATCGCATCGGGCGCGGGCTTGAGCGGCGCGACGTCCCGCGAGGAATCCCGCCGGTCGCGGGCGCGGATGTCGGCGAGCACCTCCTCGTAATGCGCGCGCATGCCACGGGAGAGGATCTCCTCCAGTCGACGCTGGGCGCGGATCTCGGGCGCGGCGGTGACGAACAGCTTTACCTCGGCTTGCGGCGCGATCACCGTGCCAATATCGCGCCCGTCGAGCACCGCCCCGCCATCCTGCCGAGCGAAGTCCTGCTGGCGTTTTAGCAGGGCGGCTCGGATCGGCGGATAGACCGAAATGCGCGACGCGATCTCCGAAACCGGCCCGCTCCTGAGCTCGGGGTCGTCGGGTTCGACGCCGAGGTCGTCGCACGCGCGCAGCGCCTCGAACTCGCTGCCGGGATCGCCGCCCCAGCGCCACAGCTTCAACGCGACCGCGCGGTAGAGCAGGCCGGTGTCCATGTGCGGCAGCCGGAAATGCCTGGCCAGCGCGCGGGCGATCGTCCCCTTCCCGCTCGCCG
>NZ_WJSQ01000281.1 GCF_009720245.1 Sphingomonas segetis
CGCCGCGGTTCCGGCCGCCGGTTGCCGGCCGCCGGGCCGGGGTGGACCCGCGTACTGCTCAGCCACCGCGCCGACCCGATGCGCCCGACCATTCGTCGAGATCGTCGATATGGTAGCGCACGTAGCGGCTGTGACGCCTGAACGCCGGGCCGGCGCCGTCCCGCCGAAGCGCCTGCATCTTGCGCGCGCTCAGGCCAAGATAGAATGCGGCCTGCTCGGTCGAAAGGAACGGGCAGCCCTTCCTCGCGCGCGCCGCTCGGGCAATCTCGTCGTCCATCGGCAATTCGCTCCCCCCTCTGTTCACCAGCGTCGGACGGGCAGTGCCACCATCCGGCGGCGGCGCGGAGGCTCGAAAAGGAGCGCAGGCAAAAGTGAGCCTTCCGGCCCGCGAGGGTCGGCATCGAGAGAAGGAGCGCAGCCTAGCGAAGCAGCCGCCAATAGCCGCCGCCTGCCATCCGCCGCGCTGTGCGCACCAGCCGCTGGACCTGCGAGCGGATGCTCGGCTCGCGGCTGCGCCACGCCTGCTCGCCGACGGACGGGCTGAGCAGCACCCGGGCGATCTCCCGCTGGTCCGCCCCCGAATCGAGCGCATCGAAGGTCCGCAGCATCAGGATCCAGCGCCGCGCCCTGGCCTCGCGGGCGTGAAGCGAACGCGAGAAGCGGCCGTTCCGGCATAAAGCAAGAAGGCGCTGGAGCGTGAGCAGCGGCGGCTGCGCCGACTCGAGGCCCTCGAGGGCGTATCTAAGGCGCGCCGGCCCGCCGGTGAACGCTCCGCGCGGCCCGTCGAGCCGGATCGAGCGAAGCCCGTCGCAAAGCAGCAGATGCTCGCCGGCGTCGTCCTCCACGACGGTCGCAAGGGGCCGCAGCGGCTCGAGATCGAACCGGTCCAGCGGCGCCCGGCAGGGTTCGGCGGCGAGCACATAAGGATGCACGGCGATGCGCCACAGCGGCCTGGCGCGGGGGACGGCCGAGTGAGGCGGCTCGAATGCGACGAGCCCGAACTCCCCTGCGCCCCGGCCGGCGGGCCCTGGAGATACCCCGGCGAGCGCCGGGGCCGCGGCGGCGCGATAACGCCGGTCGCGGCGAAGCCATTCCCAGGCGAATAGCGACCGGTCGGCGTCGAGCAGCGCGGCATAACGGGCGGCGTCCCGCCAGTCGCAACCTGTTGCCGTCTCCGCCTGCACCGGCGGATCACAGCGGGCGGCGCCTCGCTAGCCCATTCCCCCATCCGGGGGGATTGCCTCCTCGAAACTGATCCACGCGTCGCGCAGGCCATGGACGACGAGCTGCGTCCGGCTCACGACGTCATAAGCGGCGCGGGCGCTCTTTACATATTGGCGGGCGGTCTCGGTGCCGAGGCCGAGGATGATGGCGATCTCGCTGTCGGTCTTGCCGATCGCGACCAGGCGCAGGCACTGGACCTCGCGCCGGCTGAGCGGCGGCCGGGTCCGACGCGCGCGCAGCGTCCGCAGACGCC
>NZ_WJSQ01000282.1 GCF_009720245.1 Sphingomonas segetis
GAGCCTCTTTCGCGCCTTGTTCGAAAGCTTGAGCCGCGCGGCCACGGCTTGCGCAACGGCGACGTCGCTCGGCAGCAGCGCGGCGAGGCGGCGGAGGCCGTCCGGCGCAATTCCCGCAGCTTGCTCCGCAGCGATCGCCGCCTCGAGCCGCGCGAACCCATCGGCCGCAATTTCGGGCAACACCGGCTTGAAGATGGCGCGCTCCAGCATAATCCCGACGGTCACCGACGGGTCGGTGAGGGCGAGCAGCTTGAGGAGCTCGTCGGCGATGCGCTCGCGCGACAAGGCCATGAGGTCGTTCGCGCGCTGCGTGCACGCCTCGAGCGCCGCTATGTCGGGCTTTCCCGCGCCGAACCGGGCATGGAAGCGAAAATAGCGAAGGATTCGCAGATGATCCTCGGCGATGCGCTTGAGCGGATCGCCGATGAAGCGGACGTGCCGCTCGAGGAGGTCGGAGGCGCCGCCGAAATAATCGAACACCTCGCCGGTCAGCGGGTCTGCCGAGAGAGCGTTGATCGTGAAGTCGCGGCGCGCCGCATCCTCCTCCCAATCGGTCGTGAACGCGACCGTCGCCCGGCGTCCGTCGGTCGAGACGTCGCGGCGCAGCGTCGTGATTTCGTAGGCATGGCCGTCGCTCACGGCCGTGACGGTACCATGGTCGATCCCGGTCGGCACCGCCTTGATCCTGGCCGCTTCGAGCCGCCGGATCACCTCGTCGGGCTGCAGCCGAGTCGCCAGATCGACGTCGCTGACCGGAAGGTCGAGCAGGTCGTCGCGCACGGCACCGCCGACGTAGCGCGTCAGGCCCTCGGTAGCACCGAGCGCGTCGAGTAGCCGCGCCATCCCGGGGCGGCGGCGCCATTTGGTTGCGTCGATCTTCAGCGCCACTGGAGCCGCCGCGAGAGATTGACGATCATTGCCGCGGTTGCTCCCCAGATCCGGCGTCCATTCCACAGGATTTCGTAATAGTGGCGCTCGCGGCCCTGCAACAGGGCGCTGCGGCGAAGCTGGTTCGCCGGGTTGAGAAGGAAGGCGAGGGGCGCCTCGAACAGGTCCGCCACCTCATGCTCGTGCGGCCGCAGCGGCAGGTCCGGCGCGACGACGCCGACGACGGGGGTCACGACGAAGCCAGTGACGGTGCGGTATGGATCGAGCGCGCCGGCGATTTCTACCGCGCCCGGATCGAGCAGGATTTCCTCATTCGCTTCGCGCAGCGCTGCGGCTGCCGCTTCTTCGCCCGCTTCGATCCGGCCGCCGGGAAAGGCAATCTGCCCGGCGTGGGTGCGCATGTTTTCGAGCCTGACGGTGAGCAGCACGCCGGGCTCCGCGCGGTCGGTGACCGCAATGAGCACGGCCGCCTCCGTCGAGGCGGCGGCGCGAAGCCCGGGGCAATCGCCCTCCAGCGGTGGCTCTGCGGCCGGGTTGGCGAGCGCCGCCCGCAAGCGTTCTGCGAGC
>NZ_WJSQ01000283.1 GCF_009720245.1 Sphingomonas segetis
GAGCTATGACGCCGAGCTCACCGGGCATGCCGGCGACTGGCAGATCTACGGCACGGCGCTTTTCCAGTTCGACTTCGGGGCCGGAACGCTGTCGGGGTACATGGATCCCGAGACCAACGGCGCGTTCGGGTCGCCGGATCTGCCTCGGTACACGTTCACCGATACCGTCTTCTCTCGCGGAAGCACGACCTTCTCGGGGTCGTTCGACTTCAAGGGCCCCACGCCTTCGTCATTCGAAGGCCGCTTCACGGGACC
The DNA here is from genome assembly GCF_009720245.1 of Sphingomonas segetis. Lineage (GTDB taxonomy): Bacteria > Pseudomonadota > Alphaproteobacteria > Sphingomonadales > Sphingomonadaceae > Sphingomicrobium > Sphingomicrobium segetis. The sequence continues at coordinate 256 of NZ_WJSQ01000283.1, forward strand.
CAATGCCGAAGAGCTGATGGCCAGCTTCAAGGCGCCGTTCCTCGACTGGGACGACAAGGGGGAGCCGACCAAATGGGGCGTCATGGAAGGGGCCATCGTCGGCAAGCAGCATTAGCCGGTGCCTCGCGGAAGGACGCGTCGGCCGACACTCGACATCGACCACAGGAGAAGCAGATGACACGGACTTCGCCTCTGATCGGCGCCGCAGCGCTGCCATTCATGCTATGCGCGTGCGGCGGGGGAGGAGGGGGCGTGGCTTCGATGCCGACCCCAACGCCGACCCCAACGCCGACGCCGACGCCGACTCCGACACCGACACCGACGCCCCCGCCGGTCCCGCCGCTTCCCGATGGACCGATCGGCCTGACGGGCGCGGCGTCGTTCGCCACCTACAGCGCGCACCTTGGCGATGGCGGGACGGCGGTCGGCGGCAGCGGCGGAGTCGAGTTCAGCTATTCGGCCGCCGACAACAGCTACACGGTCAAGCTTCCGGGCTTCGACGCGGGCAAGCTGGTGACGGCGGGGGGGAACGGATCCTTCGACGAAACCGGATGGATCGACCTCACCTCGACCTACAACCACGTGTCGAAGGGTAATTCCACCAGCTTGCAGGCGGTCGACGTCACCCTCGACTGGCCGGCGTCGTCCGACCTCAAGTACACGAGCTTCGCCACATGGTGGCAATCGGACTCATCCTGGCTTGTGGACGGGGTGTTCGTCTATGGCATTCCGACCGCCGCTGGGGACGTGCCGCTCACGGGCTCGGCAACCTATGCAGGAAGCATCAGGGGTCTGACGAGCGACAAGCTTCCCGTGTGGGGCTCCATCGATTTCAGCTTCGATTTCGGCGCGGGGACGCTGAGCGGCGAGATGAAGCCATATTGGGCACCGGAGTGGGACGCGTACTCGCTCGGCACCTACACCTTCACCAACACGGTCTATTCGAGCGGCAGCACGACGTTCTCCGGCGCTTTCATCGCGCCGCCCGGAGCGGACGGCCCGTCGTCGTTCGAGGGAAGGTTCAACGGGCCCAGGGGCGCCGAGCTGATGGGCAGCTGGAACGCTCCGTTCAAGGACGCGATCAATGGTTACAGCGGGACGATGAGCGGCGTGTTCGGCGGGAAGAAGGGGCCTTAGGCACTAGCGGACGGGGACGAACGATGTTCGGCATCACCGCCCTT
>NZ_WJSQ01000284.1 GCF_009720245.1 Sphingomonas segetis
GCGACCCGGCGGGCCGGCCGGTCGCGCAGGACATCACCTGGGTGCCCGTCTGGGCGCGGCGCTAGCGCCCGCCGACAGTGCTCGACTTCGCGCCGTCGCTACTGCCGCCGTCCGCCACCTGCGCCTTGTCGCGGCCGTACGCGTCCTCGAAATAGGCGATCGACTGTCCATCCGGTACCGCGGTCATGTAGGTGATATAGACCGGCACCGGCTGCGCCAGCGGCACCGGCTCCTCGACTCCCGCGCCTTCCCAGCTCAGCTCGCGATGGAACAGCCAGCGGCTCAGTCGCCACGCGTCCTCGAGCCGGACGCAGCCGCCGCTGAAATAGCGCACCGATTCCTTGAATAGGTTCCGCCTCGGGTTGTCGTGGAGATAGACCCCGAAATCGTTGGGGAACATGAACTTGATCCGGCCCATGAAATTCTCGGGCCCGGGCTTCTGGCGAAGGTAGACCTCGGTCTTGCCGTCGCGCACCGAGGCCCAGTCGATCTTGGTCGCGTCGAGGATTTGCGGGTGCTTCGACCAGTCGGACACCTGCTCGTAGCCCATCTTCTCGAAATAGCCGAAACCCTGCTTCTCGACGAACTGGCCGACATCGTCCCACGCGAGGTCGGGCGGGACGTACCAATAAGGGTTGAGCGCCGCGTAGCGGATGTAGGCGGCCATCATCGGCGTCGGATATTTGGTCTTGCCGACGACGACGACCATCGAATCCACCGGCTTGCCGTTCTCGTACATGAACAGCCGCTGCTGCGCGGCGTTGACGATAATGTAGCGCTGCTTGCCCGCGGGAAGGATGCGCGCCCGCTTGAGGTTGAGCTCGAGCACCTGCCGCTCGTGCTCGTCGCTGTACTTGCGCTTCGCGATGGCCTCGCGAAGCTCGCCGTAGAAGGGATGCATCCACCCCATGTCCTTGACGTAATCGGAAAGCGACGGCGCATTTGCCGCGCCGAGCAGCGCCGCCAGCGCAGTCGGCGGGCTCGGTTTCAGCTGCGGATCGACCCAGCTGATGCCGACTCCCGGGTCGCGGCGAAGGTCATCGACGTAGGCGACATAGGCCTCGGACAGCGCCTCGTCCGCGCGTTGGATGAGCTTGCGCTTGTGCTTCGCGCGCGCCGTCTCGATCTCTGCCTGGAGCTCGTCGACGCGATATCTGGCCGGGCTGAGCCCGTCGATGCTCGCGCTTCCGAGCAGCGCCAGGAGCTGGTCCGCAGCGTCGCCCGCCTGCGGTGTCAACCACAGCGGTTCGCCTTTGCGGGCCTTGTAGAAATCGTCGACGCTTTGGCCGTTTTGCGATCGGGCGACCGCCGCGACCGATGCGGCTGCCGTCGGCTGGGCGGCTGCCGGGGCCGGCGTGAGCGCCACCGCTGCGCCT
>NZ_WJSQ01000285.1 GCF_009720245.1 Sphingomonas segetis
CATTCGGCGCGGCTGTCGGCGATGTACGAGGAGCAGATTCGGCGCGATCGCGAGGCGTTCGAGGTGGCCGAGGCGCTTCGCAGCGAGCGCGGCGAGCCGGCGTGGGGGCCGGCCGGGGAGGCGGTTCGGCGGGAGCTGGGGCTGGGTCCCCGCTTTCGCGGGGATGACGAGGCGGGTTCCGGATTACCTGATTTGGCGCAGGTGACGGGGTGGTCGACGGCGGATCCGGCGAAGGCGCCGCATCACGAGGGGGTGGCGCTGTTCGGCGGGTGGCGGTTGGAGGACATGGAGGCGAAGGAGAGGGGACTCGGCGCCCGGCGGCTCCGCGGTTGACAGGGACGGTCGACCCGGCCTTTAGTGCGGCTGCTCGGTCCACCATTCGTGGGGTGCTCCAAATTGCACTCGAGACCGGGTTTTCGACATTTTGCGTTCGAGCGCGCGGGGCCTGTCGTGGGCCGGGATGCGTTCGGGGAAAGGGGGCCGGGCCGCCGCGTTGAAAGACACTGACCATCCCTTCCTTGCGGCGGCTGTTTTCGTCCTTTTTGCGTATCTCGTCAGGCTGGGACTGACCCCGGTCCTGGGGCAGCGCTCGCCGTGGCTGCTGTTCACGATCGCGATCGTCGTTGCCGCCGGGCGCTATGGCGTGCGGCCGGCGCTTTTCGCGATCGTGCTGAGCCTCGTCGCCGGGCTCGTCGCGTTCGTTCGGCCGGGCGACTGGTCGGCGATGCCGGCGGAAAGCGTGGCGAGCCTGATCGTGTTCCTCGTCACCGGGGCGGCGATGCTGGTGTTCGCGGCGCATCTCAAGGCCTCGCAGCAGCGGGCGCTGCGGCTCCAGTCCGAACTCCAGCAGGCGCATACCCACAGCGCGCTCGGAGCGATGGCGGCAACCCTCGCGCACGAGCTCAACCAGCCGCTTGCCGCCGCGCGCAACTATATCGCGGCGACCAAGCGGCTCGCGGGGCGGCTCGAGGGGGAGGAAAAGGAGGCGGTGGTCACCGCGCTCGGCCACTCCGAGGCGGAAATCCAGCGGACCAGCGACATCATCCGCCACGCGCGCGACCTGGTCAGCAACGCCGAGCCTGTGCGTGAGCGCGCCTCGCTCAAGGCGATGGTCGAGCGGGCCGTGGCCGCGTTGCGCGCGGGAGGGGTCGGGGAGGATGCGAGGATCCGCACCGACATTGCCGGCGAGCGCGACTCGGTCGAGGTCAACCCGACCCAGGTCGAGCAGGTGCTGATGAACCTGCTGCGCAACGCCTGCCAGGCGGCGGAGCCGCGCGCCGCGGAGATTGCGATCGCGGCGCGGGCCGACGGCGAGT
>NZ_WJSQ01000286.1 GCF_009720245.1 Sphingomonas segetis
GGTGACCGACGTGGATTCCGCCGGAGCAACCGAGACGGCGCGGGCGATCGTCGCCGATGGCGGCGCCGCCTGGCCGAGCGGCCTCGATGTTTCCGACCGCGGCGCCTGCGAGGCGATGCCGGCCGGCTTCGGAGGGGAGCTGGGACCTTTGTCGATCCTCGTCAACAATGCCGGGATCATCGTCCCGGGCCGGGTCGGGGACGAGGGTTCGGCGGTGAACTGGGACCGGACGATCGCGGTCAACCTCACCGGACCGTTCAACATGTGCCGCGCCTTCCACCCGCAGCTGCGGGAGACGCGTGGAAGCGTGATCAACATCGCCTCGATCCGCTCTTTCGTCGCGGCCGGCAACGCGGCCGCCTATGCGGCGTCCAAGGGCGGCGTGATGCAGCTGACCAAGGCGCTCGCGGTCGAATGGGGCGACGAGGGGATCCGGGTCAACGCGATCGCCCCGGGCTTCGTCCATTCCGACCTGGTTCCGCCGGGCGAGAAGACGCCGCAGCGGGAGTCGGCGATCGTGGCCCGGACCCCGCTCGGCCGGCAGGGCGAGCCCGACGAGATCGGCGGAGCCGCGGTGTTCCTCGCCTCGGACGAAGCGCGTTTCGTGACCGGCGCGGTCATCCCGGTGGACGGCGGCTATCTCGCCGGCTGAGCTCAGCCCCGGACCCGGGCGATGATCTCGTCGTAGCTCGACGGATCGACCAGGGCGTCGATCAGGAACGGCTCGTCGAGAGCGGCCGCTTCCCTGAACGCGGAGTCGAGCTCCGCCCTCGTCGATGCGCGGCGGGCGCGCCAGCCGAACCCCTCGGCGATCCTGGCGAAGTCGGTGCGGCCGAAGGAGATGCCCGAGCGCGGGAGCTGGCGCCGGCGCTGCTTGGCCTCGATCAGGGTCAGTGCCGAATCGTTGAACAGGACGACGACCGGCGCGGCTCCGCATTCGAGCGCGGTCCCGAGCTCGCCGAGGCACATCATCAGCCCGCCGTCCCCGGTGAACGCGACCGTCTTGCGCTGCGGGTCGGCAAGCGAGGCTCCGATCGCGGCCGGAAGCGCGAACCCCATGGTCGAGAGGCCGCGCGAGATCAGCGAGCGGTCCGGCTCCGCGCATTGCCACAGGTGCAGGACCGGCAGCATGTGCGCCCCGGCGTCGATCGTGATGCGGCTGTCGGCCGGCAGATGCTCGATCGCGCAATCGACCACCGCCACCGGCGAGACGCCGCCGGCCGGCTCGACCCGGGCGGCGCCCCGGATCCGTTCCCTGTGCCGGGCGAGCTCGCCCGCCGCCCACCCGCTCGAATCGGTGTCCGCGG
>NZ_WJSQ01000287.1 GCF_009720245.1 Sphingomonas segetis
CACGAAGCGCTTCCTGGCCGGCGCAGTCGGAGCCCGCACATGCGGCGCCGGTGCCTAGGCCGCCCTCGGCGCTGAGGCGGGAGGCGCGCGCCTGGAGCGACTCGGTCTCGGCCTGAAGCTGGCCGAGCTGCGATTCGTTCTCGGGGCTGTCGAGGCGAACCAGAAGCTGCCCCTTGTGGACCCGCTGGCCGGAGCGCACGAACAGCTCGCTCACCGTCGCCGGGTCGGCCGCGGTGATGATCTGGAGCTTGCTCGACGGGATCACCTTGCCCTCGCCGCGCGTGACTTCGTCCACTTGGGCGAGGCTCGCCCAGAGCAGGAAAACCGCGACTGCGGCGGCCGCCGCGACGATGATCATGCGCGCGCCGGTAAGCGGCTTGCGATGTCTGATCGCCGGTCCAATGAAGGGAAGGGTCGCCATGTCTACGCTAACTCCGATCTCGATTACCTGGTGCCCGCCGCCACGCCGATCGGCGAAGCGGCCGCTACCTCACGCGCCGGCACTGAGGCACCCTTCTGCGCGGCAATCATTTTCGCCGCCGCGCCGTCGCTCTCGTCGGGACCGGGGATGTGCAAAGTCCACCCTTTCGACGTATCGAGCAGGCCGCCGACGTCATTCGGCGCGCGCGGAACCGGCGGACCAGCCTCGGCGACTGTGGTAGCGGCGCTGATGTCGCCGTCCTGCGCCATTGCGACCGTCATGGCGGGCCGCATCGTCAGCGGATCGCGTGGCTCGCCGATATAGCGGCCACGGAAGGCTGAGGGCTGGCCCCATGCGCCAGGCCAGCGATAGAAGATGTGCTGTCCGATCTCGGCGACCTTGGCGAGCATCGGCGCCCAGCGCGGCGCGACATAATCGGCGTGATAGTGCGTGGCTTCGCCGACCTTGGTCTCGACATAGCCCGACAGGGCCGCGCGCGCGACCGCCTCCGCCTGGCGCCATGCGTCGGCCGCCGGGCGGCGATAGAGCGCGCCGTCGCACACGAAGGTGAACTGGCACGTGCCGGTTCCGGCGCCCTGATAGACGACCCCGCAGATCGACTTCGGGAACGCAGGATGCCGCATGCGGTTGAGCACCACCTGCGCAACCGCGCGGCGTCCCTCGGCCGGTTCGAAGCCGGCTTCGTAATAGACTGCCTGGGTGAGGCACAGCAGCGCCCGCTGCTGGTCGAGGCTGCTGCCGCTGGCGACGAAGCGCTGGGCCGCGTGGAGCGGCCCATTGGCGAACGGCAGCGCGGCGTTGATCACCCGCGCCTGGTCGCCGATCGCCTGCATGTCCTCCAGCGCGGCGCCACTG
>NZ_WJSQ01000288.1 GCF_009720245.1 Sphingomonas segetis
TCGCCGCCGCGCCGTCCGACGGCCGAAGTGCTGCGAAGGGTCGCGGCGACCTGCCGAGTGAAATTGTAGGTCAGCCTCGCGCCCGCCTGGCTGGCGCCGAGCGAGCCGCCGCTGGCGAGCGATTGAGTCCCCGCTATCCCCGTCGACTGCGCGCGCAACAGCGCCCAGGCGGTCAGCTGCACCCGGTCGATTCCGTTCCGCTTGAGCGCGGCGGGGATGCTCTGCGCCGGCGCAACGACGCTCGAGCGCAACGGCGGCATCGAGGTCGCCGCGATTCGCGACAGCGGCCATTCGTCGAGCACGGGAATTGCGCCGAACAACTGTCGGCGCGGCTCGGGAAGGGCATAAGCGTGCCGCTCCGGCGCGGAAGACGCGGAAGTGACCGGGTAATAGACAGGGACAACGATCGTCCGCTGCGCTGCCGGGATCACGGGTATTTGAGGGTAAGGAAAGCCGGCTTGGCGCAGGTTTGCCGAAGCCGCGTCGGCGCTTGAAGGCGCGATCGGCTCAATTGGCGGGAAGTGCGTGGCCATGATCGGCGGCGGCTTCGCCTCGCCGCGGTCGATTCGGAAAATCTCCGCGCCCGGCAGCGCGCCCAGGGTCGCCGCGCGAAACCCCGCCCAGCCGATCACCGCGACTGCGAGGAAGCGGAGCGACGGCCTCACTGCGGGAGCTCGGCGGGAAAGATGTGCCGCGTCTTGTCCCAGCGCGTTGCCCCGCCGCCGATGTGGAGGCGGACCGCGCGGGCGGCGGCGAGGATCGCGATCAGGTTGCCGGCGACCAGCCGTGGAACGGACAAGAGCCCCTCGCCAAGGCCGTAGGCGCTGGTGGTAAAGCAGGCGCGCATCAGGACCCGCCACGCGAGCAGCCACGCGTTGATCGTGAGCAGCGTCATCAGCGCCGGATCGAGCCGAGCGTGGACGGGGGCCCCGAGCATTTCGGCGAGCCAGATCTGCGACCACAGGAGCGCTGCGCCATAAGCGGCGAACAGCAGCAGCGCCGCAAGCGGCCCGCGGCGGTCGCGCATCCGCATCCAGCGTTCGCCGATCCCGCCGCTCCACCCGAGGCGGTCCCAGCCGGCAAGAGCGATACCGCCGAGCCAGCGCGCCTTCTGGCGAACGGCGCTTCCTAGCGTGGCCGGGAAATGGCCGCGGCTTGCGATCCCGTGTGGCTCGAAGAATTGTGCGAACGGCATCGGCGCGTCGTCGTACTTCTTCGAATGGTGCATCGGTGTCTTCCGGAGAACCGAGAAGATCCCGGCAGGGGTCGGCTTGTCGTCGCGGC
>NZ_WJSQ01000289.1 GCF_009720245.1 Sphingomonas segetis
GAGCTCCTGCCGCGGGGCATCAGCGGCCATGACGTCGCCGGGCTGGAACCGGGGTGGCTGCGGCTGTTCGACCCGTTCCCGTGGGGGAGCGAGACGAGCGAGACGGTGTGGCTGCGCGGCAACCGGCTGTTCGGTCTCTCGGCGCGGCTGCTCGGCGAAAGCAACGAGCGGATCCAGGAGGCGGGCGGCCTGTGGGCGCTGGTCGACGTCGCCCGCCACTGCAGCGACGCACCCTCGCGCACGCTGCTGATCGCGCAGGCACGCTCGTTCGCCAAAAACATTACCGGCGCGCGTTTCGGGCCGAAGTTGCGCCCGCTCTCCGCTCTTGCCGCGCTGGCGGTTCGCGACTGCCGGCGCGGCGAGCCGTTCGAGGCCGAAGGGACCGCGGGGCGCACCGCCGCGATCCTGAGGCACCGGCTTCGAGGCGTGTTGCCCCACCTGTAGTTGACTCGCGGGCCCTGCTTGCGGAGCATGGCGGCGTGCCGAATCTCCTCGTCCGAAGGAGATTTGCATGCTGCGTTTCTTCGCCGGAGCCGCCTCCAGCTTCCTGCTGATGACCGGCGCCTTCCTGATGTGGCAATCGCGTGCGGAGGAGAATCCGGGCCTTCCGGACCCATCGCCCGCGCGCGCGTTCAGCGCTTCGATGCTGAGCAAAGGTGAACGGCTCCAGGCGCCCGAAGCCAGTCCGAAGAGCCGCGAGGAACGGCGATTCTCTCGGGCCGACCGCAACGACGACGGCAAGATCGAGGCCGAGGAGCTGCTGAGCCCCAGGCGCAAGGCGTTCGCCAAGCTCGACAAGAACGGCAACGGCATCCTGTCGTTCGAGGAATGGGCGCACACGACGATCGACAAGTTCACCGGCGCGGACAAGGACCGCAGCCGCTTCCTCACCCCGGCGGAGTACGCGACCACCGCCCCACCCCCGCCCAAGCACAAGACGTGCAGCTGCGGGCGAAGCTATGCATCGCGGGATGATGGCGATTAAGCGGGCTCGCGAACCTTGAGCTGCTCCAGCCAACCGTCCAGCGCAGCGCGGGCGCGGTCGGTGTATGCCTTCTTGCGGTCGGCCTTACGGGCGCGTTCGGCAAGCGGCGGCATCAGGCCGAAGTTGACGTTCATCGGCTGGAAGGTCGCGGCGTCGGCGCCGCCAGTGATGTGGCCGAGGAGCGCCCCCAGCGCTGTTTCGGGCGGCGGCGGAGGCAGGGTCTCGCCGCCATCATCGGCGGCGGCGAAGCGCGCGGCGAGGAGGCC
>NZ_WJSQ01000029.1 GCF_009720245.1 Sphingomonas segetis
TGACGGCCTCGGCGAACGGCGCGAGAATCTCGAGCGCCTGCTCCTCGTCCTGCAAAATTGCGGCGGCGGTCGCGGCGGCGCTGTAGCGCATGGCGAGGTTTCCGGGGTCGACGTTCAGCGCCCTGCGGCAGATCGTCGAACGGGAAGATTCCGAAATAGGCGGAGAACAGGTCGTCATATTCCTCGCCGGCGAGCTCCGTCTGGTCGAAATGGTCCCATTCGCGGCCGAAGCCCGCGACGGTCCTTGCATCGAGGTTGCTGGACTCGAGGCGCGCTGTCGGCGACCGGCCGGGCGAAGCCGTCCTGGCCTTCGCTACTGCGGCGGCCGGGCCGCCGCGCCTGCGCGCGACTTTCCGCCATACCTCTTCATAGGCCTCCACCATCCGCTCGATGGTGAAATTGTCGGCGATTCGCCGCCGTGCCGCCTCGCGCCGCTCGCGCCATTTGTCGGGGGAGTTCGCCCATTCCAGATACGCCTGCTCGATCGCTCCGGCGAGCGCGTCCGCGTCCCCCGGCGCAACCGTCCAGCCCGTATCACCGACGATGAAGGCCGCGTCGCCGACGTCCGTCGCCACGTTGGGCGTCCCTGAAAGCATCGTCTCGGCGACCACGTTGGGAAAGGCTTCAGCGCCGATGCTGGCTAGAACATGGAGGTCGGGCGCGCGCGCAATCTCCGGAATGTCGGTGCGCTCGCCGATCGGCTGGACCAGTTCGCGGCACTCCGCCCGCTCGATGAGCCTGCCCAGCTCGACATTATTGCCGTCGAGATCGCGGCCGACCATGAGCAGCCGCACCGGGATTTTGCGCTCGCGCAGCAGGCCGAGCGCCTCGAGCAACTCGGGAAAGCCCTTCTGCGCGTGCCACCGGCCAATGGTGCAGAGTAGAAACGTGTCCGCGTCGATGCCGAGGGAAGCACGAATCGCGGCGCGAGCCTTGGCGTCGGGCCGGTAACGATTGGCATCATAGCCGTTTGGGATCGTGCTGCCCTCGGCGGCGTCATAGCCCAGGCGGGCATGGAGGCGCGCGGACTCGTTCGAGCAATTGATGATGTGATCGGGGACCCAGCGCGCGAGCGGGCCGCCGGCCCTCGCAAGGATCCGCGAGCCCAGCCGAAGTGGCGCGAGGGTAGACGAACGGACGTTCCACACCACCGGCTTGCCGGCGAGCCTCGCGACGAGCCCGCCGACTACATTGCCGCGGTACATCCACCCCTGCACCAGGTCCGCCGGGCTCGACTTGATCAGCCGGTGGAGATGCCCTGCCCGAACCGCTGCCGCCCCGAGCGAGGAGAAGCCGACGTGGTGCACCCGGATCCCGTGTTCCTCCAGCCGGTCGCTGTACCAGTCGCGCGGCCCGAGGCAGATCACTTCGTGGTCGACGCCATCCGAATGGGTCGCGAGGCGCCACAGAACGGTTTCAGCACCGCCGAGGCCAAGGCCGCTGATCACGTGAAGGATATGAAGACGGACGGCCGGCTGCCCAGGCGCCGCGCTGTCCAGCGGCTTGCTGTCCTGTAGAGCCACTTCGTTCCCCATCGGCCCGCTTTTCGTCTCCGCTCGGTGCGACGTCGACTGATTTTTCATCGCCGCTTCTGCAACCGTTCATGGAATCGGCTACAAGCTCGCGCAATGGGTGCTTCGAGGCGGCAGTTCATTGTGGGCGCAGGCGCCGTCGGTCTCGCCGCGACCGGCGCGCGGTGCGCCGCTCCTGCCGGAGCGGTGACGCCCGAGATGTTCGGGGCCAAAGGCGACGGGCGGACCAACGACACGGACGCCTTCGCGGCAATGTCCGAGCACGTGAACGCGCGCGGCGGCGGCACGATCGTCCTGAGGCCGGTGACCTACATCGTCGGCCGGCAGCAGCGCGGGCGTGGCCGCAACGAGCCCTCCTTTGCCGGTTCAAAGATCATCCGGATCGAAAAATGCAGGCGCGCGGTGACGATCCGCGGCAATGGCGCGAAACTGAAATGCGCCTCCGGACTGCGCTTCGGGCGGTTCGATCCGCAGTCCGGCAAGCCGCTGCCGAACGGCCGCGGAATCGACCTGACCAATCGGGCGATGCCCTATTGGGCGATGATCAACATCAATCACTGTTCGGGTCCGATCGAGATCAGCAACATCGAGCTCGATGGGAACCTGCAGCGGCTCGCGGTCGGGGGCAGGTACGGCAAGGGCGGCTTCCAGTCCGGCGGCACGGGGCTCGTGCTGTCGCAGAACCTGGGGCCGGAGCGTCTGGAGCGGATTTACAGCCACCATCATGCTCAGGACGGGATGATTCTGGCTCCCGGTGTCGATCGCGCCGGTGCGACCCTCGCCACCGACACGAGTTGCGATTTTAACGGGCGCCAGGGCTGCAGCGTCACCGGCGGCCGCAACCTGCTGTTCCAGCGCTGCAAGTTCCGCCACACCGGGAGGGCCGGGATCCACGGCAGCCCCGGCGCGGGCGTCGACGTCGAAGCGGAAAGATCGCCGATCCGCAACGTCGCATTCGAGGATTGCGAATTTTCCGACAACCACGGCTTCGGCCTCGTCGCCGGCACGGGCAAGTCGGCCGACCTGCGCTTCGAGCGCTGCAAGTTCGTCGGGACGACGAACTGGTCGGCGTGGCCGGACCGCCCCGAAATGAAGTTCCGCAATTGCCTGTTCGTCGGCGCGATCAACCACGCCCGCGGCGATGCCGACCCGGCGCGTGCAGCACAGTTTATGGATTGCACGTTTACCGACGACCCGGCCCTCAGCCCCACCGGCAAGGTCTTCCTCCCGAAGGGGAAGTGGATCGCGATCATCCTCAAAAGCCCCAACGTGCGGTTCCGGCGCTGCCGCTTTCGCCTGATCGCCGACGGCGTTCTGCCGCTGTCTCAATCACAGGTAATCTACGAGGATTGCGACATGTCCCAGCGCTCGGCAGCGCCGTCGGGCCCGCGCGGCACCTATCTCGGAACGACGTCGATCCGCGGCAACGCACACCTCGAGGATTCGATTATCCGCGGAAAAGTGACGCTGAACGGCCGCATACTGCCGCAAAAAGGCTAGCTGGCGCCGGTCAGCCGCAAGCGGCTAGGGACCGAGATCCTGCATCGGGTACCAATACATCCACAGGCCAAGGCCGGCGAGCGCAATGACCAGCACCAGCATGGTGACATAGGCCGTCCGGCGCCTGATGTACCTCGCTCGCCAAAGATAGATGGTCGCGCCGAGCACCAGGACGAGGACGACGATGAGTGCCGGAACGGCCAGGCTGGCGGAACTGGCGCCTTCGCTAACTCTCGGTCCCTTCATTGGATCGGATTAGCAGACGGGCCAGACCGTTGTGAACCCGCTGCCGTCAATTCCGCACAGGCACCGCTGCGGCCCCCTCGATCGTGAGCAGCCATAGGTCCGGCGGCGCTCCGAACCTCAGCGGGACGTGGCTCGTCCCCAGCCCTGCCGTGACCACCAGCAGCTTCGATCCGTCGCGATGGACCCCGCACAGGTATCGCATGCCGTAATCGGAGCCGCTTTCCAGCGCGCCGAAGAAGGGAATGACGATCTGCCCGCAATGCGTATGGCCGGCCAGAACGAGTCTGACTGACGGCGGTGCGGGCACGAATTCGTCCGGGCGGTGCGCGGCGAGGACCTGTACACCCGGTGTCCCTTCGAGCGCGTCGTAGGTCGCCTGCCGCGCCGCCGCCCATGCGGCAAGGCTGTGATGAATGCGTCCGTCGATGCCGCCGAGCGCGACCGGTCCGACCGCCACCGCGTCGTTTCGGAGGACACGCACACCAGCGCTCTCAAGCGCGCGCGCGACGTCGCCGGCACCGGCCTGGTAATCGTTGTTGCCGAGCACCGCGTAAGCGCCAAGCCTGGTTTGGAGCCCCTTTAAGGGCGCGATCGCCTCGGCCGGCAGGTAGTCGCGCCCGATCCAGTTGTTGCCGGTGAAATCGCCCGCCGCGACCACGATGTCCGGGCGAAGCGCATTGATCTGGTCGACGATCTTCGTGACGCGCGACGGCTGCATGTCAGGCGCATGCACATGCACGTCGGAGAGGAGGACGATCCGGACCGGCCTCGCATCGGCCGGATAGTCGGAAACCTGCAGGTTGAGCCGACGCACCACGGGCGCTGCCGTCGCATTTGCGTAGCCGATAGCGACTATCAGTACCGTGCCAAGAAACAGCGCCGCGGTGAGCCGGCTCCAGAAGCGCTTCCGCGGCACCGCTTCTAAGCCGCGCTGTCCTGCAGCTTGTGGCGTTTCAGCGCATGCCGAAGCTGGTCGTAGCTGAGGTTCAGCGCGGCGGCGGTCGCGCGCTGGTTGAACCGGTTCCGCTGGAGCGCGTCCTCGAGCAGCTGCCGTTCGTAATCGGCGACCGCCGCGCGAAAGTCGCTGGTCGAAAGAGGCGGCTGTGCTGCCTGGTTGACGGACGTCGCGGCCGGGCCGTCAGCGGCACCGTTTGCCGGGGTATCCGCGGCTGCGGCGACTGGCGGCGTTCCGGAACGCGCAGGCGCCCAAGGGGAATGAAACGGGTCGAAATTGATCTCGTCGATCGCCCGCTCGGGATCTTCGTGGCGGTAGACGGCGCGCTCGATCACGTTCCTCAACTCGCGGACGTTGCCTGGCCAGCCATAGGCCTCGAGCGCGGCAACCGCATGCGGCGTGAACCCCGGCCAGTTGCTCCAGTCGAGCTCGAGCGCCATGCGCCGCCCGAAATGCTCGGCGAGCAACGGCACGTCGCCTTGCCGCGCGCGCAGCGGCGGCAAAGTGATGACCTCGAACGAGAGCCTGTCCAGCAGATCGGCGCGAAACTTCCCCCGTTCCACCTGGTCCGGGAGATTTTCGTTTGTCGCAGCGACGATGCGGACGTCGACGCCGATCGGCTTCGATGCGCCGATGCGCGTGATCTCGCCATATTCCGTGGCGCGCAGCAGCCGGTCCTGGGCCGCCATCGACAGCGTCCCCAGCTCGTCGAGGAACAAGGTTCCTCCGTCCGCCTCCTCGAACCGTCCGTGACGGGTCTTGGCGGCTCCGGTAAAGCTTCCGGCCTCGTGTCCGAACAGCTCGGCTTCGATCAGGTTTTCCGGGAGCGCTGCGCAGTTCATGATAATCAGTGGCCCGGCCCAGCGTGAGGACAGGTGGTGGAGACGCTCCGCGATCAGCTCCTTGCCGGTACCGCGCTCGCCGATGACGAGCACCGGGCGATTGAGCGGCGCGGCGCGACTCGCCCGCTCGACAGCGTCGAGAAAGGCGAGGCTTTGGCCAATGAATTGGTCCGCGCGTTCCATATTGTCTCTCACGAATCTGGCCGACTGTTGGTGGCAAATCCCACCAATTGGCAAGGATTTTCGCCTTGTTTTCAGGCGGGAAAACGCAAGTTTCAGCGGAAGTTGGCTGTTTCCTTCAACATGGCACGGACCTTGTATGGATGTGAGCAGGTTTAGGCGCCTGATTTTGGAATTCGGAGTGACTGGATGAGTATCTTTTCCCGAACACGGGACATCTTCGCGGCGAACATCACCGAGATGCTCGACCGGTCGGAAGACCCGGCGAAGATGATCCGCATGGTAATCCTCGAGATGGAGGAGACATTGGTCGAGGTCCGCGCCTCGGCCGCCCGCTGCATTGCCGACGCGAAGGAGATGCGCCGCGCGCTCGCGCGCCTCGACGAACTTCAGAAGAACTGGACGGAAAAGGCGGAGCTCGCGCTATCGAAGGAGCGGGAGGACCTTGCGAAGGCTGCGCTCATCGAGCGGCAGAAGGCCGCCGACATGGGCCAGGGGCTGCGCGACGAGATCAAGGTCATCGACGATACGCTCAAGGGCTACGAGGTCGACATCGCCAAGCTCCAGAACAAGCTGCGCGAGGCGCGCGCGCGCCAGAATGCGATTGCCGCTCGCTTCGAAAGCGCAGTCACACGCGGCCGCGCCCGCGAGCTCTTGAACGGCAACCGTACCGAGGACGCGTTTTCGAAGTTCGAGCTGCTGGAACGCCGGGCGGATTTCGCCGAGGGCCGCGCCGACGCGCTCGGCATGACCGGGCCCAAGAGCCTCGAAGAAGAAATCGCCGAGCTCAAGGCCGCCGAATCAGTCGACAAGGAGCTCGAAGCCATGAAGGCCGCACTCAAGGCCAGGGGGAAATAAGCGAATGGAAGACGTACTTGGCTACATGGTCGGGGCGCTGGCGATCGTCTCGATCTTCGTCGGACTGCCGTGGCTCATTTTCCATTATGTGACGAAATGGAAGCAGGCGGCGACGCTGACATCGGGCGACGAAAAGCTTCTCGACGAGCTCCACGAAGCGGCGCGCCGACTCGACGACCGGCTGTGCACGATCGAACGGATCATGGCCGCGGAGAACCCGAACTGGCGGCAGCAGTGCCTGCCCGGGCGCGAGCGCGACGACAGCCGGCGCCTTCTGGCGGACGGGGAATAGCATGGCTTACAAGCGCTATCCGACACGGGAACGGCGGACGAACCAGCCGCAGTTGCGCTCCAACGAGCCGCAATACGGCGAGCCCGGTTACCCGAGCGACTTCGACTATCCGGGCCAGCCGGCGAGCCGCACGCGCTTCTACCGGGACAAGCAGGGCGGGAAGGTGCTGGGCGTGTGCGCCGGAATCGCCGATTACACCGGGTTCGATGTCGCGCTTGTCCGCATCTGCTTTCTCGCGGCGGTGTTCATGAGCGGCGGGTCGGTCCTGCCCTTCTATTTCATCGCCGGCTGGATCACTCCGACGAAGCCCCGCGAACTCGAATATCGGGGCAGCGAGGAGCGGCACTTCTGGCAGGGCGTGCGCGCCTCGCCGGCACGGGCCGCGCGCGACATCCGCTCGCGGTTCAAGGACATCGACCGGCGGCTCGCGGACATCGAGAGCTATGTGACGACCGAAAACCGCTCGCTCGCTCAAGAAATCGAGCGGCTTCGATAGACTTCAGTAACAAGGGGGCAAAAGCCATGGATCCTGATCTGCTTCAGATACTCACCTTCGTCGGCAACATCCTGCCGTATGTCGCGATCATCGTCGCTTTGGGCGTCGGCGGCTCGTTCCTGAACACCTGGATCAGGATCAGGAACGGCTATCCGCTCCAGAACTCATGGGGCATGCCTCTGCACCCGAAGTCCGACGGGGAAACGGTCGAACGGATCCGCCTGCTGACCAGTGAGAACGCGCAGTTGCGGGCCGAGGTCGGGTCGATGAAGGACCGGCTCGAGACGCTCGAGCGGATCGCCACCGATCAACCGTCCAGGCTGGCGCGCGACATCGATGCGCTTGGAATCGACAAAGGAGGGAATGCGTGATGGGCCCGGCCGAAGTCTTCATCGCGCTGATCGTCATCGGCCTGCCCGTCATCTTCCTGATGGTGCTCGCCAACCGCTTCTTCAAATATCGTGAGAAGCAACTGGAGGTCGAGGCGATGAGCGCGGCGGAAAAGGCCGCCCAATATGCATCGCGCTCCAGCGAGCTCGAGCAGCGGGTTCGCGTCCTCGAGCAGATCGTCACCGATGGCGGCGCACAGACCGCGGCGCAGATCGAGGCATTGCGCCAGGCGCCATTGCCGATCAGCCGAACGCGCGCCTCCGCGGACGACCCCGCTTGAATCGCACGCCGTTGATGCCAGATGATGTATCTAAGATACATCGCGCGACCGAGGGTCCGTAGCCGCCATGAATCCATTTGAGTTCGTCCTTGCCGTCCTGTTCATCGTGTTCGCCTTCACGATCATCCGGCACAAGCTTGGCATCCCCTCCCGCTCCATGCGCGAGATGCGGGGCGACCCCCCACTTGAAAATCGCGAGAACGATCGGCTGAAGGGCCAGGTACAGCAGCTGCAGGAGCGCATCCGCGTGCTCGAGCGCATCGTTACCGACCGCGGCGCCGAAACCGCTGAACAGATCGAAGCGCTTCGCGACCGCGACCGCATCGCCGAGGAGGACAAGGCCTGATGGATGGCGGCCAGATCACCGCGATCGCGATCGTTGCCATCGTCATGCTCGGGTCGATCATCCGCGCCGGCCTGAGAGGTCCGCGCCATCCGGTGGTCTGGGACAACCCGCAGGGAGAGGCGGAGAACCGGCGGCTTCGGGAGGAACTCACCCAGCTCCAGGAACGGCTCAAGGTGCTCGAGCGGATCACGGTCGAGAAAGAGAATAGCCTCTCGCGGGAAATCGAGTCGCTCCGCGACCGATAAGGAGCTAGGGCCGCCCGATGGCCGGCCTCACCGCCCTGTCCGAGATCCTGGAAGAATATCAGCTGGTCGAAACCGAGGACCGCTACCGGCTGCTGATCGATCTCGGCCGTCAGCTCGAGCCCATGCCCGACGCGTTGAAAACCGATGCCACGAAAGTGCGTGGCTGCTCGGCATCGGTGTGGGTTTATCCGACCGTGGCCGAAGGACGCCTGCACTTCCTCGCCGACAGCAACGCCGCGATCACCAAGGGCATCGTCGCGCTCGTCCTTTCCGCGGTCCAGGACAGGCCCGCGGCAGAAGTCGCGCGCATGGACATCGCCGAAGCGCTCGCGCCGTTCGAACTGCGAAAGCATCTGAGCGCGAACCGCACCCAGGGCGTCCCGAACATGATCGCCCTGATCCAGGAAACCGCGGAGCGTTACGCCGCCGCAGCCTAGCTGCTGCTGCCTGATTCCAAGGCCGAATAACGCTTTCGCAACAGCAGGGCGCGCCATATGTCGCTTGCATGCGCAGTTCATTCGATTCCGATGACTTTCCGATGTCCGGCAGCGCGGTAATGCCTTCGACCGCCGCATCGCCGGGATCCTATCTCAATCCAGTGCTCGACCAGGATTTTCCCGATCCGGCGGTGATCAAGGCCGATGACGGCTTTTACTACGCCTACGGCACGCAGACTCTGCGCGATGGCCAGTGGATCAACATCCAGGTCACGCGATCGGCCGACCTTGTCCATTGGGAGCATGTCGGCGACGCGCTCCCGGAAAAGCCCGACTGGGCGAAGACTACTCAGGACTTCTGGGCGCCGAGCATCATCTTCGATGGCTCGACCTACTTCATGTATTATTCCGCGACACCCGACATTTGCCATCACCACGAGCGCGGCCATGCCCTCGCCGTCGCCACCTCGACGTCGCCGGAAGGCCCATTCACCGATGTCGGCGAGCCGCTCCTCGCGGGCGAAAGCTTCGAGTTCATCGATCCAATGGCATTCGACGATCCCGCTTCGGGCAAGCATCTGCTCTACTGGGGATCCGGCTTTCAGCCGATCCGGGTGCAGGAGCTTGCCGCCGATCGAATGTCGTTCGCGCCGCACAGCGAACCGATCGAGCTGATCTGGCCGAACGGCAAGAACGGCTCGTTCCCGCGGCTCGTGGAGGCGTCATGGGTGATCTGCCACGACGATTTCTATTACCTCTTCTATTCGGGCGACAATTGCTGCGGGCCGGATGCTGAATATGGCGTGATGGTCGCGCGCTCGACCAGCGCGACCGGGCCGTTCGAGACGCTTGAGCAGGCCAAGGGCGTGCCGCACAGTCTGATGCTGTTCAAAAGCGAACGATGGCTTGCGCCCGGGCACAATTCGATCGTCACCGACACGGCGGGCGATGTGTGGATCGTCTATCACGCGATCGACGTGAACCGGCCGCGCCAGCGGCAGGAGGACGAGCTCAACAGCCGGCGGGTGCTCCTCATCGACCGCATCGAGTGGCGCGACGGCTGGCCTTTCGTCGGCACGCCGTCGGACGAGCCGCAGGCGGCGCCGGTTACCTAGGCCACCGCGCGCGGCCGCGGAGCGCGGCGCGTGCGCTGCGCTTCCAGTTCGTCGAACTGCCGCCGTTGCAGCTCGAACTCGGCCAACAACCGTTCGTCGACGTGGCGGCTGCCGTCGGCAACGACGCTCGAGAACAGCCCGGTTTCGGCATGCCTCGAATTGTCCCAGCCCGGGTAAGCGGTGATCGGGTACCAGCAGGTGCCGCGAACGTCGGCGCCGCGGCTAACCGCGTGGCGCACCTCGTTGCAGACGTAGTGCAGCCACGAGGGCTTGCCGCTCCCTTCGGCTCCAGTCTCCGAGAGCATGATCGGCTTATCATAACGATCCGCCATCTCGATCAGCATGTCCGCGAGCGGCCGATATTCGTGATGGCCCATCGGAATGGTCGGGCCATTCCAGTACCATTGGTTGTGCGGGTAGAAATTGAGGCCGATCACGTCGACGAACGATGGGTCGCCGCCGAGTTCGGGCTTGGCCCGGCCCGTAATCCAGTCATAGGCTTCGTACATGCCCTTGAGGTTGCGCTCGGCGCCGCGCACCGATTCGCGCCGGCCGTCATGCGGCGCGATGTGGATCAGCGGCTCGGCCCAGATGATCGTCGCCCGCGGCCATCGCTGCTTGATGGCCTTCGCGGACGCAATGGCGGTCCTGACCAGTTGTTGCTTGAACCAGCCGCGCTCTCCCGGACCGACGGGGGGGAAATAGCCGTCATCGACCGCCCAGGAGAGGAAATTGATCTCGTTCAACGGGCAGACCAGTGGCGGTCGGTCGCTGACCGACTGCTGCACTTCAAGCGCCGCGAGCGCAAAATGGGTAAATCGTTCGGGAAAGTCAGACGCGCCCTGGTCTAGGCAATCGGGCGAGCCATAGTGGAACAGGTCCCAGATCACCTGCACCCCCGCCTCCTCGGCAGCCTCGAGCATGGGCATCCAGCACGACCAGTCGTACTGGCCGGGAGACTTCTCGATCCGGTGCCAGCGGAGGCCGTCGCGCAGCGTGCCGAAGCCGTAGCGTTTGCACAATCGATAGTCCTCCAGGGCGTGGCGATCGTGCGCGGTCGCGCGGATCAAGTCGAGCCGAACGCCATCGCGCCGACGGTGCGACGAGCATTCGAAACCGGCCATGAAGAAGCTATCGAAGTTCACTGCCATGATTGTCTTCCCGCACGCCATTAATGCGCGAGTTGGAAAATGGAGCCGTGAAAGCTTCGATCAGGCCACCTTCCCGCTCTTCCGTTCTTCGGCTTTCCTGAGGACGTCGTATGCCGCCTGGACCTGCTTGAAGCGCCTGGCGGCCTCTTCGTCGCCGGGATTGGCGTCGGGGTGCGTTTCCTTCACCAGCCGCCGGTGGGCAGCCTTGACCGCTGCAAGGTCAGCATCGCTGTCGAGCTCGAGCGCATTGAGCGCGCGCATCTCGTCGCGGCTCCGGCTGCCGTCGCCCGGTCCCGCCCATTTCCACTGTGCGGACTGGCGGAACCCCGCATTGCCCCGCTCCTCGTCGGCCGCACGCCGTGCTGCCTCCTCGGGGCTAAGGCCAGCGAAATAGTTCCAGTTCTTGTTGTATTCGGCCGCGTGCCCCTCGCAAAAGTACCAGCGCTCGGGGCTGTTTGGGGCTTTGGGCGCCGGCCGGTCGCCGATTTCGTTGCAGCCTTCGCGGTCGCACAGGCGCAGCTTGGCCGCCGAGCGGCCCTTGTCTCCATAGGAGCGCCAGCGCGGAAATCCCCAGTCGTCCGATCTCTTCTGTTTGGCCATCAACGCTCCACTTAGCATCCCAGTACGTCATTGCGAGCGTAGCGAAGCAATCCAGCGGTACACCTGGATTGTTTCGTCGCTTTCGCTCCTCGCAATGACGGGAGCGGAAGTGCCAGAGGGCCTGTAAGCCGGGTTCTGTCCATCGCGCCTTTTGGCGTGACTGGGCGACCATTCCTCTAGGAGACGAGTTGCCCCGCCCCTCAAGCAACCAACCCGGGCGGCGAGCCGGAACCAGGCCCATATGCCGCCCCTATTCGGTCTTGCACCCGGTGGGGTTTACCGTGCCGGCTCTGTCGCCAGGGCCGCGGTGCGCTCTTGCCGCACCCTTTCGACCTTACCCGGCCGAAGCCGAGGCGGTGTCCTTTCTGTGGCACTGTCCCTGATGCGCCTTCGCTCAAGGCGTTGACGCACCGCCGGGTGTTACCCGGCACCGTGAGTTCCGTGGAGCCCGGACTTTCCTCGCGCTTCTTGCGAAGCCCGCGGCCGCCCGGCCCTCTGGCATCGTCGATATAAGCAAAGCCCCGGGAAGTTACGAGTCAGACGCGGACGCGCCATCCCTGAGAGATTGACGCCCGCCGGAGCGTGCCAGCGAGCGGCGCAATGGGACGCCTCGCTGGCGCTGGAGGACAGCATCATTTATTCCAGAGCAATGGCCGAGGTCGACGCCAGGCAGTCCCTGCTCGAAGCCTTGACCGAGGCGGCGCTCGTCGCTTCGGGCGGAGAGGTTGCGGCCGCCAACTCGGCCGCCCGGTCGCTCCTCGGCAAGGATATCGACCGGCAACCTGTCGACCGCGCCATCTCCCACCCGGCCGCGCTGGAAGCACTGGAGCGTCCCGGCACTGCCCGCGGCGACGGCGTCGAGCTTACCGGACTCGGCGGCTCACGCCGGCATTGGCTGATGCGCATCGCCGAGCTTCCCGACGGCGCCCTGCTGATCCGCTTCATCGACCGGAGCGAGGCGCGCGCGGCCGAGCAGATGCGCGTCGATTTCGTCGCCAACGCCAGCCACGAACTGCGCACACCGCTGTCCACCCTGATCGGCTATACTGAAACCCTCCGCGATCAGGCCGACGAAATCGATTCCGGCACCCGCGAACGCTTCCTTTCGGTCGTCCATGACGAAGCGCGGCGGATGCAGCGCGTCGTCGAAGACCTGATATCGCTGTCGCGCATCGAAGCCGAGAAATTCACCGCTCCGACCGACGCGATCGCGCTCGAGCCCCTGATCGAGCAGGCGCTGGAAAGCGAGCGGCGCGCTGCCGAAGAGCGCGGCTCGTGCCTCATCCGCGACATACCTTCCGGCCTGCCACGGATCTCCGGCGACGCGAGCCAGATCACGCAGCTGCTCGACAACCTTCTTTCCAATGCGTTGCGGTACGGCGAGCCCGGCACCCCCGTCCGAGTCGGCGCCCGCGCGGAAGGGGCGATGGTCCGCCTGTCAGTCGCCGATGAGGGCGAAGGTATAGCGGCTGAGCATCTGGCGCGGGTAACCGAGCGCTTCTATCGGGTCGACACCGGCCGCAGCCGCTCGCTTGGCGGTACCGGGCTCGGCCTTTCGATCGTCAAGCATATCATCGAACGGCATCGCGGCCGGTTGCAAATCGACAGCCAGCCCGGCCGGGGCACGACAGTAATCGTCCTGCTCCCCGTAGCCGCCGAGCTTTCATAAAAGTGTCACGTGCCGGCGCTATGCAAGGTGCGCCGTGACCAAGCCCCGACTGTTGCTCGTCGAAGACGACCGCGCTCTCGCAGACCTGCTGATCTGGCACTTCACCCGGGAAGGGTACGACATCGTCCGCACGGCAGACGGCGACGAGGCGCTGCTACTCGCCGATGAGCGAACGCCGGACCTCGTGATCCTCGACTGGATGATCGAAGGGGTGAGCGGGATTGAGGTCTGCCGGCGCCTTCGCAGGCGCACTTCCACCGCACACGTGCCGATCATCATGCTCACCGCCCGCGGCGAGGAGAGCGACCGCATCCGCGGCCTCGACACCGGCGCCGACGACTATGTGACGAAGCCGTTTAGCCCGCGCGAGCTGCTGGCGCGGGTCGGCGCCGTGCTCCGTCGGGTCAGGCCCGCTCTGGCGGGAGAGCAGCTAGTCTACGCCGATGTCGAAATGGACGTACAGGCGCACCGTGTGCGCCGCTCCGGAAAGGCAGTCCCGCTCGGGCCCACGGAGTTCCGGCTGCTTCGCCACCTGATGGAAAATCCGGGCCGCGTCTTCTCGCGGGAGCGGCTGCTGGAGGCGGTCTGGTCGCACGACCTCGACATCGACTCGCGCACCGTCGACGTCCACGTCAGGCGCCTGCGCAAGGCGCTCAACCACGGCGGCGCCCCCGACCTCATCCGCACCGTTCGCTCGGCCGGCTACTCGCTCGACGCCAGTTGACGACCGTCACAAAACTGCAACCAAGCCGTCGCTTCGCCGTCGCACAGCACCGCTAGGTCTGCGGCAGACCAAACCAGCGGATGCGGAAAAAGCGATATGGGTGGAGTGATTCAAAAAATCCTGCCGCGCGAGGACAAGTATTTCGACTTGTTCGAACGTCAGGCGGACGTGCTTGTCAGTGCATCTGACTCGCTTGCGGAGCTGCTGACAGGCCAGTCTGTCACCTCTGCCCTGCACGAAATCCGGCGGCTAGAAGCGGTGGCTGACGACATCACTCGCGATGTCCTTACCGCCGTGCGCCGCTCCTTCATTACCCCGTTCGACCGCAGCGCGATCACGTCGTTGATCTCATCCATGGACGACGTGGTGGATGAAATCTGGCACACCGCCAAGACGGTCCGCATCTACGGTGTTACCGAGTTCGAGCCGCAAATGCGCGCCTCGGGAAAGCTTGCCGGTGAGGCGGCGCGGCTGGTCCGTGAGGCCATTCCGCTGATGCGCAATGTAGGACGCAATGCCGCCCGGCTCCACCAGATCACCGAGGCGGTCGTCGAGCTCGAAGGGCGAGCAGACGACTTGCACGATGAAGGGCTGGCCGCGCTCTACGAGCAACACGGTGCCGAGCGGCCCATAGTGTTCTTCACCGGCCGCGAACTGTTCCGCTACGTCGAACGGGTTCTCGACCGGTTCCAGGACGTAGCCGACGAAATCCAGGGCATTGTCATCGATCACGCCTGAGGCGGGAGCTCTCACCCATGGACCCGACAATCGCGCTGCCCTTGCTGGTCGCGCTAATCGCCGTCGCACTCGCATTCGACTTCATCAATGGATTGCACGACGCTGCGAACTCCATCGCGACCGTCGTCGCCACACGCGTGCTGTCGCCGCAGCTCGCAGTCGCGTGGGCGGCCTTCTTCAACTTTATCGCCTTCATGTTCATCGGCCTCCACGTCGCCGAGACGATAGGCAAGGGAATCATCGATCCGGCGATTGTCGACGCGGCCGTGATTTTCGGCGCTCTTGCCGGGGCAATCCTGTGGAATGTGCTGACCTGGTCCCTTGGGCTTCCATCGAGCAGCAGTCACGCGCTCGTCGGCGGACTGGTCGGCGCGGGTACGGCCAAGGGCGGGTTTGCGGCGATCGTTTCGTCGGGCGTGATCAAGACCAGCATCTTCATTTTTGCAGCGCCGTTGCTCGGCATGGCCATGGCGCTATTGATGGTCGTGATCTCCTCATGGTTGTTCAAGCCGGTCGCGGCCGGCACCGCGGACAAGAGCTTCCGGCGCATGCAGCTGGTGTCCTCTGCTGCTTATTCGATCGGCCATGGCGCCAACGATGCCCAGAAGACGATGGGCATCATTACGGTGCTGCTGTTCAGCACGGGCTACCTCCATGGCGAATTTCACGTGCCTTTGTGGGTCATTCTCGCCGCTCAAACAGCGATGGGCCTCGGCACGCTCATGGGCGGCTGGCGTATAGTTCACACGATGGGCTCGAAGATCACACGCCTGACCCCTCACCAAGGATTCTGCGCGGAGACGGGCGGCGCGTTCATGCTGTTCGGAGCAACCGCGTTCGGCATCCCGGTTTCAACCACGCACACGATCACGGGGGCGATCATGGGCGTCGGGGCAGCGCGAAGGGCTTCCGCCGTCCGCTGGGGAGTTGCCGGCAATATCCTCGTAGCCTGGATCGTGACGATCCCGGCCTCGGCTGCAATCGCGGCCTTAGTCTACGCCGCAACGCGCGCGCTCTAACCTGGAGAGCCCGATGATCGACGTTCCCCCTCCCGTACCAGCGATCGAGTTCAACATCGCCAGCACCGGCATGTCGAAGGGGCTTGCCCAAACGAGCGGGCCGCAACTGCTCGTGCGCGGCGAGCTTTCGCTTGGGACCGTTTACGTCGGCGGATACGGCAAGAATGTCGACTCCTCGAGCGCCGACGGCGAGGCGGCGGCAGTTGTCGGCCTTCGCTCCAATGCGCGCGGTTTCGATCTCGCCGCGAGCGCCGGCTTGAAGCACGCCATCGACCCGGCGCCCGGGTCGGACAGCAGTGCGCTAGAGATTGCCGGATCGATCGCGCGGCCACTGGGGGCGTTGACGCCGCGGCTCTCTATCGTCTGGAGCCCTGACGATCTCGGTTCAACCGAAAGGACGCTCTTCGCCGAGGGCGGCATCTCCTACAAACTGGCAAGATTCCTGACGGCGAGCGTAGCGGTGGGCAGACGCGAGCGAAGCGGCGGTGCCGATTACACGGCTTTGAATGCTGGGCTGGCCTGGGCTCCGGTTAAGCGCGTCACGTTGGATGTCCGCTATTACGACACCGACGGAGGCGACGAACACGCCTTCAGGCGGCGGATCGTGGCGAGCGGCCGTCTGAAATTCTAGCCAGCTCGCAATGTCGGCAATGGTCGAAACCATACTCCGGAGCCCATTGCTCCCGCATGTTCCGGGCAGACACTCACTGCGGAGTCCCGTCAACTTGACGGACATCAAATGTGCCCGACGAACCTGATCGCGCCGGCGTCTTACGCCAAAGGACATGCGGCACGAGCACGTGTTAAGCCGCACAAGCGAACCGAGGTGCAGCCCTTGCTGAAACGCGTCCGGATTATTGCCTTGCTGCTTGCGCTTGCACTTGCGGTCGCCGTCTACAATCTGTCCGGCGACGGACGTTCGGCGCGATGCCGGACCGGATATTCGCTTCACCCGCTTGTCTGGCACGGGATCAAAATTCATGTTCGCGGAAGGGGACTGCCCGCTTGCAGGGACGTTCCCCGCCCGCGTACCGGCGCCTCATCGAATGAAGACAGACATTAGCGCCTCGGCGTTCGCTTATTATTGCGGCCGGGGCAGCAACAGCGCCAACAGCTTCGCGCGGCATTCGCCGTCCACGATTCCGTCGATCAGGTCGGGGCGGAAGCGGCGCTGGAAGGCGATCACCGCCTTCTGCGAGTCGGTGACGTCATAACCGAACCGCTCGAGCGCGAGGAGGAAGCCGGCGTCGGTCCAATAAGGGTCGATGAGCTCACGCGTCGGGCTCGGCAGCGCGAGGCGCCGCTTGGCCAGCGCATGCCAGGGGAACAGCTCGCCGGGATCCTCCTTGCGGTCCGGCGCGACGTCGGAATGACCGACGACATTGCCGCGGCCGATGCCGTGCCGCTCCTTGATGTCGGCCACGAGCGGAATGACCGCGGCCATCTGCTCGTCGGGAAAGTCGCGATAACCGAATTCGTGGCCGGGATTGACGATCTCGATCCCGATGCTCGCCGAATTGACGTCCGTGATCCCGCGCCAGCGCGACTTGCCGGCGTGCCAAGCGCGTTTCGATTCCTCCACCAGGCGGTAGATCAGCCCGTCCTCGTCGACCATATAATGGGCGGAGACCTTCGCTTCCGGCGAAGTCAGGCGGTCGAGCGCCCCCTCCGCATCCGGCATTCCGGTGTAGTGAAGCACGATCATCGACACCGGGAGCTTGCGCTCGTCGAAGTTCGGGGACCGCCGCTCGATGAAGTCCAGTTCCATGCGCGACCGATTGGCGCACGAGACGGCTGCTGCGGTCAAGCCCTCGCGGACGTCGCTCGCCGGTCGCTCTGGCGCTTTTCCACCTGGCCGCCGCTGACGAGCCGGTAAAGCCCACGTGCATTGATGTCCGCGCCGAGCCTCGTCGTCTGGCCGATCACGGTCTCGCCGGCGCCGAGCATCAGCCACCCGTCCTCGGCCATCGATGCGGCGAGCCGCTCAAAACTCAGCGTCTTCTTTTCGGGGCTGAGATAGAGAAGGACATTGCGGCACAGGACGATGTCGAACCCGCCGGGATGGGGCGGCTGTTCGAGCAGGTTGTGCACCTGGAAACGGAGCGGGCGCCGCAGCTCTTCGACCGCGCGCCATCCGTCCGGGCACTCCTCGAACCATTTGATCATCTGGTTGATTCCGAGGCCGCGCTGCACTTCAAATTGGCTATAGGCGCCGCTGCGGGCGCGATCGACACAGGCCGTCGACACGTCGGTGCCGAGGATGTCGATCGTCCAGCCGCGCCATTTCTCCGGTTCCTCGGCAAACAGCATGGCGAGCGAATAGGTTTCCTGCCCGGTCGAGCAGCCCGCCGACCAGATGCGCAGGCGCTTGGACCTGGCGCGGCGCTGCGCCAGCTCGGGGAGCGCATAGCGTTGGAGCAGGTCGAACGGCGCGCGGTCGCGGAAGAAATAGGTCTCGTTGTTGAGGAGAGCCTCGACGACCATTTGCGACAAGCTCGGCTCCTTGCCCATGACGAGGATGGTGATGAGCTCGTCGAGGGTCGAAATCCCGCGCTCGCGCAGCAAGGACGAAAGTGCCGTCTCGATCCGCCAGCGCCGGCTCATCGTCAGTTGCTGCCCGGTGCGGGCTTCCAGCAGGCCCGCGAGGATCCGGGTCGAGCTGTCGCTTATCTGCACTCGCGCTGCTCCTGCGTGCGCGAAGCGATCCGCCGCGCGATCTTGTCGGGCGGAAGAACGGCGCTGACCAGTCCCGCCTCGAGCACGGCGCGCGGCATGCCCCACACGGCGCAGCTCGCTTCGTCCTGCGCGATCACGGAGCCGCCGCGCGCGACGAGCGTGGTAGAGCCCTCCACCCCGTCGCGCCCCATCCCGGTGAGCACGATGCCGAGCGCGCCGGCACCAAAAACGGCGCCGACCGACGCGAACATCGGGTCGAGCGAGGGCAGGCAGCCGCTCGTGGTGCGGCCGTGGCTCAACCGGACGATCACGCCGCTCTTGAGCGGCTCGAGCGTCAGATGTGCGTCGCCGGGCGCAAGCAGGATGTGATCGGGCTCGACCACCATCCCATCCTGCGCGACGATGGCCGGCCGGTGAGCGATCGCACCGAGCTGACGCGCGAACACCGGCATGAAAGGCGCCGGCAGATGCTGCGTGAGCAGGATCGGAACCCCGATCCGCTTGGGCAAAGCATGGAACAGCACGCCGAGCGTATGAATGCCGCCGGTCGACGCGCCGATGGCGAGAACGTCGATGGGGTCGCTCGGCATCGCCCTGAGCACCGCGTGCGGCCCGGACGGCTGCGGTGCATAAGTTGCGCCGGCCGCAACCGGCGCCGCGTAGCCGAGCGCCTTCAGCTTGCCGAGCAGGATTTCGGAAAACTTGCCGTTGAAACGCCCGGTGCCGGGCTTGGGCATGGTGTCGGTGGCGCCGAGCGCCAGCGCGGCGACCGTCTGCTCCGCGCCGTCCTCGGCGAGCGAGGACACGATCATGACCTTCGCTCCGGCGGCTGCGCCGATAATTCGGGGGATCGACCTGAGCCCGCCCGCACCCGGCATTTCGAGATCGAGGATGATGACATCGACCCGGCATTCGCCAAGCGCTTCGATCGCATCTTCGGCGGTTCCGGCGACGGCGGCGATCTCGAACGCGGGATCGCTTTCGATCATCCGCGAGAGCACTGCGCGCGCGACCGTCGAATCATCGACGATCATCAGCCGGATTCGGCGCCTGGTCGGCGGCGGCCCCGGCTGGCGGTCCCGCGATCTGGCGAGCGCCCGCTCCACCGCCGGGGACTCAGGCGACGCCGACGAGCTGAAGCTTGATGTGAAGCGTTTCGCGGTCGAACGGCTTCATCACATATTCGTCGGCGCCCGCTTCGAGCGCCGCGCGGATATGTGCCATGTCGTTCTCGGTGGTGCAGAACACGACTTTCGGCTGATCGGCATGACCGCGCTGGCGCAGCAGGCGAAGGAACTCCATCCCGCTCATCACCGGCATGTTCCAGTCGAGCAGGACCACATCGGGCATCTTGGCCTCGCAGCGGGAAAGCGCTTCCTGGCCGTCGCCCGCCTCCTCGACCTCGAACTCGAGCGTCTCGAGGATATGGCGTGCGACCTTGCGGATCACCTTGGAATCATCGACGATCAAACAGCTCTTCATTTCTCAAGCTTCCCGCTTCCCCACTCCGGCCCTGATAAGCGCGAACGGTAACGAAGACCTTAAGCCGCCTTGGCTTCCGCCGTCCCGGCGATCAGCGCCGCGACGTCAACCAGCAGCAGCGGCCCGGTTTCGGTGTCAACCATCCCTCCGCACACGCGCTCCCAACCGGCGCCCATTGCGGCGCGCACCGGAGTGGCGTCTGACAGCGCTTCGACCACATCTTCCACGAGATCGACGATGAGCGCGTAATGGTGCCCGTCGAAATCGACGACCGCCGCTTCGCGAATCCCGTCGGAGCGGTCGCTCTCCCCGAGCTCGAGCGAACGCTTGCAGTCTATGACCGTAAGGACGCGGCTGCGAAGCGCGGAGAGTCCCGCGACATGGGGTGCGGCGCGCGGCACCGGGATCAGAGTATCCAGTTCAACCACGGATTCCACCGCCGCCGCAGGCAAGGCAACGCGCTCCCCGGCAATGGTCACGACCAACAGCAGCTCGTTCAATTGCCCCTCCCGGCGTTCGCGGTCTTGAGCGCCATCAGCAGCCCGGCGCGGTCGTAGCGATAGATGCTCTCGTCCTTCTTGCCGGCCGCCTCGGGTTCGGTCCTCAGCCAGATCGTCTTGTTCGAGGCGTCTACCGGAACTTCGGAACCCTGGGCAGCGATGACCAGGTCCGCATTGCTCTCATGCTCGTCGCCGACGACCCGGTAACCGGCCGCCTCGACGATCGGGCGAAGCATGTTCTGCATCCACGGATCGTCGCTCGGAAGGCGGCAGACCAGCTGCTCGCTCGTGCGCGCCGCGGCGCCGACATGGTTGGCGAACAGCCAGTGCGCGTCGACCAGCTCGGCCGGCTCGCCGCCGATCAGCGAGACGCCGCTGATTTCCCCTGGCCGATCGGCGTGGATGACGTCATTGTCGATCGCCGCGAAATCGATCACCTCTGCGAAGGCGTAGCCGATCTCGTGCACGCCGTCGTTAAGGCGGAACAGGCGGACCTTCCCCTCGCCGAGCTCGGCACCGGTCGCGCCGGCGAGCGGCAGGATCGCTTCGCCGAGCTGGACCCGGACCTGGCCGGCGGCTTGCCTGACGGCGCTGACGGGGGCTTCCTCGATCCGGTCGACGACCGCGAGCCGCACCGCGCGGCGACTGCCGTCGAGCGCGCGGAACAACAGGACCGCGGTCGCCTTGGACACAACGGCGGCGGGACCTTCGGCGATGCGCGTCGAGCGCTCCTGCGCCTCGAGCTTGACTCCGCCGACCTGGGCGAGACCGGCCGGATCGAACAAGAGGATCGGGCTGCCGTCGTCGGCGAGCGTCGTGCCGGCATAGAGGCCGGTCGCCATCACCGCTGGCGCGGCGGGCTTCACCACCAGTTCCTCATGATCGTGGATGCGGTCGACCGAGAGCGCGTAAACGTCGCCGCCGGCTGGCCGCAGGACGATGAGGGTGCGGTCCCTGGGATCGATCGCGGTTTCGATGCCGAGGATTTTCGCCAGCGAAACTTCGGGCACTCGCCGGCCGCGGATGGTGGCGACTCCGGCACCGCCGAGATGCTCGAGCGTGACGCTCTCGCCGTTGGCGCGGACGATCTCCTCGATCGCCGACCGGGGAATCGCGAAATGCTGTCCGTCGATGGAGACGGTGAGCGCGGGGATGATGGTGAGCGTGAGCGGCACGCGGAGCGTCATCCGCGTCCCCTCGCCGACCCTGCTGTCGACTTCGACGATGCCGCCGATTCGCTCGACGTTAGACCGGACCACGTCCATGCCGACGCCGCGTCCGGAGATCGAGGTGACTGCCTTGGCGGTCGACAGGCCGGCTTCGAAAATCAGCGCCAGTTGCTCGCGGTGACTGAGCTTCGCCGCATCGTCCTTTTCGAGCAGCCCCACGTCGAGCGCCTTGACGACAAGCTTCTTGCCGTCGATCCCGCGGCCGTCGTCGTGGATGTCGATCAGGATCTGGTTGCCCGACTGGCGCGCCGAGACAGCGAGAATACCGATTTCGCGCTTCCCTGCCTTTAGCCGGTCGGCAGGCTTTTCGATGCCGTGATCGACAGCGTTGCGGATGATGTGCGTCAAAGGATCGCGGATCATCTCGATCATCTCGCGATCGAGCTCGACGTCGCCGCCCTCGATATCGACCAGCACCTGTTTGCCGAGCTCGGCGGAAAGGTCCCGGACCATGCGCGGCAGGCCGACGAAAAGGTTTTCGATGCGCTGCATACGGGTGCGGGTGATCGCGTCGCGCATGTCGGCGATGATCGCGGACAGGCGCTCGAAGGCACCGTCGACGGACACGTCGGTCGGGCTCTCGCGCAGGCGCCGTGCAAGCTCGTTGCGGGCCAGCACCATGTCGGAGACGGTGCTCATCACGCGGTCGAGCAGCTCGACCGAAAGCCGGATGGTGCGCGGCGCCGACGCGGGCCGCGCATGACCCTCGGCAGCGGTGGCGACAGCAGGAGCAGCAGGCCCGTCCGCGCCCGGGGCCAAAGCGTGAATCAGCGCGCTGTCGTCCCCTCCCGGCATCTCTTCGCCGGCCTCGATTGCAGCAACCATCTCGGCAATGCGGTCGATTATTGCGAGCACCGCGCTGACCAGCTGGCCATCCGGGTGGCGGCGGCCGGCGCGGACATCCGCGAGCGCGTCCTCGGCGGCGTGGCTGAGCGATTCGAGCCGCGGGAAGTCGAAGAAGCCGCAATTTCCCTTCACGGTGTGGACGAAGCGAAAAATGCTGTCGAGCCGGGCGCGGTCGTCCGGCTCGGACTCCCAGGCGACGATCTCACCGCCGAGCGCTTCAAGCATCTCGCGGCATTCGGCTACGAAATCGGCAATCAGGTCGTCCACGGCGCGTGATATCCCCTGCTTCGGGGCTGCTTATGCCGGGCAGGAGTTAACGCGCCGTTATCCCTGTCATGGAAGCGTGGCGCCGATCATCAGCACATCGCTCGACGGGTCCGAAAGCCGGATCGACGCAGCGCCTTCCGCCGCGAGGCTGTGCGCGAGCCAGGCGCCCGCGGCACGCGGCTCGATCATGCCCCTGCCGCCCGTTTCTAGCGTCTCGCGAAGCACCGGATCGAGGAGGATGCGCGGACCCTCCGCTCGCACGGCAAGCTCGATCTGGTTGGCGAACTCCTCGCCGTAGGAGGTCGAGCCGCGCGGGTTGGTGTAGAGGACGATGTATCCGTC
>NZ_WJSQ01000290.1 GCF_009720245.1 Sphingomonas segetis
GCGACGGTGCGCGAGGGCGCGTCCTTCGCGGCCACGCTGTCCGCCGGAGGATCGGTGACCTGCAGCGAAGCAGCACCGGTGCGCCCGGCGCCAGGGTTGCCCGGCGCAGGCTTGCCGTCGAGCGTCAGGTGCAGGACCTTGCCCATCGGCAGATTGGGGTCCTGCGCCGGCGTGAAGCGCTGGCGTTCGCCCGCGCTGAGGAAGAGCGAATTGCCGTCGGGCGCAAAGGCGATGCGCGCGCCGAAATGGCCGCCTTCGCCGCCCGTGGGGTTGCGCCAGATGACCTGCAGCCCCTGCAGAGCCGGAGAGGCTCCGCGCACCAGCTTCCCCCGAGCGAGCGCAAGCTGGCTGCCACCGTTCTTCGATGGCTCAGAGAAGGTCAGATAGACGAGGCCGCCCTGCGCGAAATGCGGGCCGACGACGACGTCGAGCAGCCCGCCCTGGCCTTTCGCTACGACGTCGGGCGCGCCGGCGACTTCCTGCTTCGCTCCGCTTGCAACATCGATGAGCCACAAGCGTCCGCCCTTCTCCGTCACCAGCGCCATGCTCGAACCCGGCAGGAAGCTCATCGCCCAGGGTGCGTTGAAGGTCGCGACGGCTGCGGTAGCGAACGGCGGAGAGGAGGCCGGCACGTTCGCGCGCTCGCTCGAGCCGTTTGCGTCCTGTGCGTTGGTCGGCGCCGACGAGCCGCAGGCTGCGAGCAGCACGAGTCCTGCCAAGTGCAAGGAATGAAATTTCATGCGGCCTCCTCACTGTCGAATATTTGAACCAAAGCGCGGTTCCCCCGCTCTATACGGCGATGATGCAGCCGTGCAGCCTCCTGTCGCTCGCGACCGCCGTGCCGCCTCATGTCGTCGAGCAAAGCGAGGCGAAAGCCTGCGCGCGCGAGGCGTTCGGCGGAAGGAAGGCGCTGTTCGACCGCCTTTCGGGCGTGTTCGACAATGCCGGGATCGCGACGCGGCACATCGTCGCTCCGCTGGACTGGTACCTGACCCATCACGGCTGGCATGACCGCAATGCCGTCTATCTGAAAGCCGCGGAGGACCTGTTCGTCGAAGCAGCCTCCGCCGCGATCGAAAAGGCCGGGCTGCGGCCGCGCGACATCGACGGCGTCGTGACCGTCTCGACCACCGGCATCGCGACCCCGAGCCTCGAGGCGCGCACGGCGCAGCGCGCCGGCTTTCGTGCGGACGT
Organism: Sphingomonas segetis; assembly: GCF_009720245.1. Lineage (GTDB taxonomy): Bacteria > Pseudomonadota > Alphaproteobacteria > Sphingomonadales > Sphingomonadaceae > Sphingomicrobium > Sphingomicrobium segetis. Next base: position 1,195 of record NZ_WJSQ01000290.1, read on the forward strand.
GCGCCGTGTCCCCGTGTTCGGTCTCGGCTGCGCCGGCGGAGTCAACG
>NZ_WJSQ01000291.1 GCF_009720245.1 Sphingomonas segetis
CCGTTCGTGGCGAGCGGCCGGCTCATTCCGCTGACCCTCTTCGACGCGCAAGCGGCGGGTTATCCGGGAGAGGGTGCGCGCAGCCGGGCGCTGATTGCCGGCGGCTCGCGCGCGGACGTGCTCGCCACCGAAGCGCAAATGGCGGCGGCGGGGCTCGGCTAGGCCTAGCGGCTCATCCTCGTCATGCTGGTCGGAAACGACGGCCAATGGTGCTCGGCCATCGCCTTGAGCGTCGACGTGTCCTCGTTATTCAGCCCTTGGTAGACCCACATGTTCCGCATCACCGACGGGACGTAATAACGCGTCTCCCAATAAGGGATCGATTCGATCCACAGCAGCGGATCGCCCTTGTCGTTGATTCCCGCCCAGCGGCCGACGGGCAGCGGCCCTGCGTTGTAGGAAGCGATCACGCGCGGCAACTGCCCCGCGGTCGCCGACGAGCCGCGCATCATCTCGATGAAGCTTTGGCCGAACTCGAGGTTGAAGCGCGGATCGGTGAGGGCACCGCGCGAGTATGGAATGCCGCGCGCACGGGCGAGGTCCTGGGCCGTCCCGGGACGGACCTGCATCAGGCCGACCGCGTCTGCCGGGCTCACCGCGGCGCGCCTGAACGCCGATTCCTGGACGATATGGCCGAAGGCGAGCGCCGGGTCGACGCGCCAGCCGTTGATCGGGCTCCAGCGCGGGTTGGGATAACGGTCGGTCGCGTCCGCGCGGGCGCCATACTGGCCGTATTTGGCGAGATAGAGCTGGGCGGCCGGGAGGTCGAGGCGCTTGGCCAGCTGGATCAGCGCATGATGCTCGGACGGCGCGCCGATCTTCGCCTGGTGGACGATCAGCTGCTCGGCAAGCCGCGGCTCGCCGATCTTCACCAGCTCGATCGCGCGCTGGATATTGGGATAATGGTCGACAGGCGGGTCATTGCCGGTGAACGGGTCCGCGCCGATTTTCGTCGACATGCCGAGCGTCTCGCGGGCGATGAGGCCGTAGAAGCTCTCGGGCGCTTCGGACGTCGTCGCAGCGGCCCTCAGGAGACCTTCGACCGAGGCGGGACGGCCCATCGCCTGCTCGCACCGCGCAGCCCAATAATAGCCGCCGGCGCGGAGCTCGCGCTGGTCGGCCAGTTGCGCGACCTGGCGGAAGGCAGCCGATGCGGCGTTGTAATCGGCCAGCCGCCACGAGGCGAGCGCGGAGACCCAGGCAGCCTGCGCCGCCCATTCGCCCGCTGCCCCCCCTCG
>NZ_WJSQ01000292.1 GCF_009720245.1 Sphingomonas segetis
GGGGCGGCGGCGAGCGCAACCGTGGCCGCGACTTCGGCCGCGAGCGCGACCGTTCCTACCGACCGATGACCGGCGACTACGGCCGCGCCGAGCATGAATCGGACCAGTTCTTCGCGGCCAGCGGCGTCGGCCGCGGCGAGCGCGGCGCCGGCGAGTACTACCGGTCGCAGACTCCGTACGGGCGCGACGATTATCGCCGCACCAGTTTCGCCGGCTCGCGCGAGGGCTCTCGCGATCGGGACTTCGACCCGCACTACCGCAGCTGGCGCGAACGGCACATGAGCGACCTCGACCGCGATTATGACGACTTCCGCCGCGAGCATCAGTCGAAGTTCGAAAGCGATTTCGGCAGCTGGCGCGAACGGCGGCAGGAGAAGCGCGGCCTGCTCGGCCAGGTGCACGAGCATATGGAAGTGGTCGGCAAGGACGACGAGCATGTCGGCACGGTCGACAGGACCGCAGGCGACCGGATCATCCTTGCCAAGTCCGATCCCGAAAGCGGCGGCGTGCATCACTCGCTGAGCTGCTCGGACATCCACCGGGTCGAGGGCGACAAGGTGATCCTCGACTGCTCGGCGGACGAGGCGAAGGAGCGGTGGCGCGACGAAAACCGCAGCCGCGCGTTGTTCGAGCGCGAGGACCAGGGCGAGATGGGCCCGCGGACCCTCAACCGAAGCTTCGAGGGCACCTATCGCTGAGGCGATAGCGAGCTGAGCCTCCACCGTGGGAGGCTAACCGGACCCGGCGAGGCCGTCCCCTTCCTCGCCGGGTCCTTTTCGTGCGAAGGAACGAACATGCCCCGCGCCTGGCACCTGAAGAGCCGCCCGGAAGGGATGCCGACGGCAGAGAATTTCGAGCTCAAGGAGATCGAGCTTCCGCCGCTCGGCGAAGGCACGATCCACGTCCACAATCGCTGGCTTTCGGTCGACCCCTACATGCGCGGGCGGATGAACGACGTGAAGAGCTACGTCCCGCCGTTCCAGCTCGGCGCCCCGATGGAAGGCGGCGCCGTCGGCGAGGTGGTTGAAAGCCAGGCGGACGGATTCGCGGCGGGCGACCTGGTGCTGCACATGGGCGGGTGGCGCGACGAGGCGGTGGTCCCGGCGCGCACCGCGACCAAGCTGCCCGACCTCGGGGCCGAGCCGCAGCAGTTCCTCGGCGTGCNCGGCACGACCGG
>NZ_WJSQ01000293.1 GCF_009720245.1 Sphingomonas segetis
CGGGGATGGTGAGGTTGTTGATGACGATCGACGCGGTCGGGTCGATCGAGCTCACTTCCGGAGCGATGACCATGTTGATGACGCCGTCGGCGAGCACCGTCGGAGTGAAGGCGAGGCTGACCCCGAACGGCTTCCATTCGACGCTGATCGCGGTGCCGCCGCCATTGCCTCCGGCCGCGCCCCCGCCGCCGCCCTGGACCGTCGGCACCGGGAACTCGCCGCCGGCAAGGAAGCTCGCGGTTTCGCCCGACAGCGCGATCAGGGTCGGCTCGGCGAGCGTCGTGATCGCGCCCTTGCGCTCGAGCGCGTCGAGCGTGACGTTGAAATTGGCGCCGAACGCCCGGAACGCGCGCGAGATGATCGCGAAGCTGTCGGTGATCGCGCCGTGCGAGAAATTGGTCTCGCCAGTGTTCGGGTTGGTCGACAGGCTCGATCCGCCGCCGATGATCCCGCCGAACTTGCCGCCGTCGCTGAGCGCGTCCCAGTTGAGCCCGAGCTGCTGCAGCGCCGAGCGCTTGACCTCGGCGAAGCGGACCTCGAGCATCACCTGCTGCGAGGAGCCGAGCGAGAGCAGGTTGACGACCTTGCCCGGCGCGTAGGTCTCGGCGATCTGAACCGCTCGGTCGGCGTCGACGGCGTTGCGGACCATGCCCTGGAGCACGATCGAATCGTTCGACATGGCCGCCGAGATCTCGTTCGCCGGGAGCATCTCGGACAATTGCCGCTTGAGCGAGGTGACGTCGGGGCCGACGACCACGTCGACCACCGCGATCAGATTGTTGGAGCGGTCGTACAGCGTCAGGCTGGTGGTGCCGGTCTTCTTGCCCAGCACATAGACCGAGGTCTCGCTGATCGGGACGATGTCGGCGATGTCCGGGTTGCCGATCAGCGCCTTGGCGTAAGCGCGGTCGACGCGCAGCACCTGGCTCTTGTTGACCGGCACCTCGAGCTCGCCCGCGCCGACGCCGGTCGCAACGCTGACCTGCGCCGATGCGGGCTGCGCGGCGAGCAGCGCCCCCCCTGCCGCCGCGCAAAGCGCAAGCCGTTTCAATGTTCCTGCGGCCATCATCCCCCCACCTTCACCTGGTCGCTCTTGGTGCCGCGATAGACTTCGATCTGCCTGCTGTTGTCGACCGGCGCGGCCTTCACGGCCGCCGCGCGCCGCCT
>NZ_WJSQ01000294.1 GCF_009720245.1 Sphingomonas segetis
CCATGCGGTGGCGCGGACCCTGGAGGCGAGCGCCGCCGTCCCGGGCGAGCGCGCCTGCGCCTTCCACGACCATCTCGGGGAGCTGCTCGGAGTCGAGGTTGCCCGCTGGTGGCGGCCGACCGGCGCCAATTATTTCGACCGGGTGCCCAAGAGCGTGACCCTGGCGGCGCTTGCCGAAGTCGGCGGACCGGCGCTCGCCGAGCGCTACGCCCGGGCGAAGAAGGCGGAGCTGGCGCAAGCCTGCGAGCGCATCTTCTCCGGCGACGTCATCGCCGAGGTCGAGGTCAAGGACGCCGCGCTTGCCTGGGTTCCGCAGGCGATGCGCTTCGGCGCGCCGGTCGCGGCGCAAGGCGATGCCGGCGCCATGGAAGAGGACTCCGGCGACACCGGCGATGAGCCTGCCCCGGCACCAGCCGACCGGATCGGGGAAGCAGCCTGACGTCTCCCAGCGCTTCCCCCGGGCGGCCCTCCCGGGAGGGGAGGGCCGCCCGAAGCCCCGTCACCGGCCGGGGACGGCGAACCGGAACTGGTCAAAAGCGGCCGCAGGGCGCGTCCAACGGGAAATGCAGGCGCGCCCCACTCACCGCCGCGATCGCCCGCGGCTCATGGGCCACCCGAAGAGCCTCGCCCGAGGCCGTCCAGCACCCGTCCGGACGGGCTGGAAGGCCAAGGCAGGAGATCGGCACCACGCCCGCCGCAACAGGTCGCCGCCCGGATTCCCCGCCGTCCCCGACCCGTGCCGAGAACAGGAGGCCAGCAATGCCGACCGACATCGAACGTTCCTACTGCGACCAGGGCTACAGGCTCCCCGACGGCTTCACCTGGAAGATGGTGGCCGTGCGGCGTGCCCGCTGGGACATTCCCGCCATCTTCGTGCCGGTCGCGGTTGCGCCGGGCTGCCTCGGCTGGGGCGTGCCGCACATCGACGGCGTGCCCCTGAAGCATCCCTGATCGGGACCTCTGCGATGACGGAACCCCGATCCGACACCGGGCGCGTCGAGCGTGCCGCCGCCGCCCTGACGGCGCTCGAGCGCGAAACTCTCGCGCTGAGCGCCGGGCTGGGCCTCGGTTCTGGCGAGATCGCGCGGAGGCTCGGAGTCTCCGAACGGCGCGCCGAACGGCTGCT
>NZ_WJSQ01000295.1 GCF_009720245.1 Sphingomonas segetis
GAGCGGCCTGGGCGACTTGCGGCTCCGGCTCCGGTAGCGGCGCAGGTAGGGCAACGGGTGCGGGAGCGACGTCGATGACCGGCGTATGCACAACCGGCGCGGCCTGTGCGAGCATCGTATCCGTCTTGCGCAGCGCGAGACGAACCGGCTGGCCGTGATCGACCGCGGCCGGGGTGACGCCGACGAGCGCGGCGACCTGCTCGGCCGGCTTCTTCGGGCTGGCGAGCTGCATCCACTGGTGCAGGCGCGAATCGAGCTTGTCGGCGGGGACATCCTGCGCGGCGATGATGCGCGCCTCGGTCCAGTCGCCGGCGAGCGCATGGGCGAGCGCAAGGTTCTGACGAACCGTCGCATCGGCCCCCTGCTCGCGAGCGGCGGCCTCGAGTACCCGGATCGCGTCCGCGGGGCGTCCGGCAAGCGCAAGCGCGAGGCCGTAGTTGGAGGCATCGAGCACCGAACGCCCGGCCTGAAGGAAGGCCGCGGCTTCGTCCTTCTTGCCGAGCGCAGTTTCGACCAGCGCGAGCTTGAGGATGACCTGCGGCTGATTGGAGTAGATCGACAGCGAATCCTTGTAGGCGGACTCCGCCGACCAGAAGCGGCCCGCTGCAAAATAGGCATTGCCCAGAATCGCGCGGAAGCCCGCGTCGTCAGGCGTGTTCGCGACCGCGCGCTCCGCGAAGTCGATTGCGGTCGTCACGTCCTTGGCATTGAGCGCCATCAGTGCGCGGGTCGCAAGCCCGACGTCGTCGCCCGACTTGCCGCCGAACCCTGTCTTCTGGTGCGTCACCGCGCAACCGGCGAGCATCGAGGCGAGCACGATGGCGGAAACGGCGGAGCCGAAGCGGAGCGGCGTGGACATGGTTATTACCCCTTGCGTTTGGCTTTCGAAGCCAAGGAATCGAGTTCCGGCATGCGTCCGAGCAGCTGGTCGAGCGCGTCGGTCACGAGCTGCTGCGCCGAGCGTCCGTCGACCGCGCAGGCAAGGCGGAGCTTGAGGTGGCGATCGGGATCGAGCCGGAGCGTGAAGGCGGACTTGGCCTTGCTTCCAGGTGCGGAGCGAGGCCGAGGCGCGCGGCGCGGCGCCGGTGCCGCGACCGGGCGAGGGG
>NZ_WJSQ01000296.1 GCF_009720245.1 Sphingomonas segetis
GGCCCGCGCCGTGAAGGCGGCGAGCGCGGCGAAAACCGCGGCGACCGCGGCCCGAGGCACGAGCGCGAAGGTGGCGGCGAGCGCGAAGGCGGCGAAGAGCCGAAGTTCGCTCCCGCGTTCCTGACCGGGGATGACGCGGACTGACCTCTATCCCCTCTCCCGAATGCGGGAGAGGGCCAGGGTGAGGGCGGCTAAAGCAAGGCCCCGCGAGCGATCGCGGGGCCCTCCGTCGTTCTGGAACCGGACCTGACCGATCTAGAAGCTGCAGTTGTTGGGCTGCGGAGCGTCGATTCGCCTGGTGGCGCCGACCGGTACGAACTGAACTGCGACGGTCTCCGCGGCAGCTCCGGATTCGTTCCGGATTAGATGAACGTGACCGCCGCCTTCGTCGACGAAGCCCTCGCCGGCATGGTAGCGGACCGGCGTGCACAGCGATGATTCATAGACCGTGATCTCGCCGAGCGTGACCGTGATCAGGCTCGGCCCCGGATGGGTATGCCAACCGCTCTGCCCGCCTACGTCGATCGCATTGCGGGTCACGTAGACGTCGGACCTTGCCTTCGACTTGATCTTGACGTCCCACTCACCGGTCTTGACCGCGTCGACGTCGAGCGCGCCGTAGACGCCTTTCCACTGCTGAGCCGCGGTGAATCCCGAAGCTGCCGTGGCGTGCGCCGGATCGGCGATCGATGTCGATGCCGCGATGGCGGCGATCAGGGCAGTCGTTGCCCGGGCTGTGCGATAATGTGTCATACATGCCTCCCTTTTCTTGAGAGGTCCATTCGAGGCGCTCGGCGCCGCCTGCTCTAGTGCGGCGAGGTGATATGTTGGTGATTGATTGCCGATGTTTCCCTCCGAACGCCGTTGCATGCGGAATTCAGAAGGCCGTCGAAATCATTCCTCGCACCCCCGCCCGGCTCATCGTGAACCGGGAGAGGATGAAGTGCTGTCCGCCGAGAGTGACTGGCAAGGTTTCCAGGTTGAACGGTGGGCGGCCTGCCGGGCGCGCCAATTGACCGCCGCCGGCCCCGCCGGTGCGCGGCGACCAGTTCGACTCGGCCTCCGCCCTTGCGCCG
>NZ_WJSQ01000297.1 GCF_009720245.1 Sphingomonas segetis
GGCGGGAAGCGCCGCCGCCGGCGCCGTCCCGCAAAGTCCCGCGATGCCGAGGCCGGGCAGCCCGCCGAAGCGGTGGTCGAGCCCGACAGCTCGCCGATGGTCGAGCGGCCCGTCGACGAGGAACCGCCGATCGCCGAGACGGAGGCCGCGGCTGGGCCGACGCCGAAGCGGCGGCGCTCGAAGAAGGCTGCAGCCGATGCCGAGCAAGCGACCGTCGAGCCCGCGCCGGCCGAAGCCCCGCCCGCGGAAACCGCCGAAGTGGCCGCCCCGCCGGCGAAGCCCGCGCGCAAGCGTCGCTCCAAGGTGAAACAAGAGACGGAAGAGGCGCAGCCTGCCGCCGAGGAGCGCAAGGAAGAACAGCCTGCTTCCGAGGAGCCGGTGAGCGTGCCCGCGGCAAACAACGACACCGCTGCCGAAGCCGCGGGCGAACCGCGCCGCGGCTGGTGGCAACGGACCTTCGGCTAGGGCCGCGCCGCCGCACCGCTAGGATTTTCATCGCCGGTTCAGCCCCGAAAGTGGTAGTCGCCGGCCGATGAACTCGCCGGTTTCCCGCTTCGTGCGCCTGGTGATGCTCACGCTGATGCTGGCGTGCGCCGGCTGGCAGCCGGCGGCTGCGCAGGACGATTCCGGGCCGCAGGTGCTGCGCGACACCGAGACTGAGATCCTGTTCCGCGATATGTCGCGGCCGCTGATCCAGGCCGCCGGCCTGGATCCGAACAGCGTCAGGGTTGTGCTTCTCAACGACCCCGAGATCAACGCCTTCGTCGCCACCGGCCAGACGGTCTATCTCCAGTCGGGGTTGATCGAGGCAGCCGACAACGTCAACGAGGTGCAGGGCGTCGTCGCGCACGAGCTCGGCCACGTCGTCGCTGGCGACGCGATCCGCGCCTCGACGGGCGAACGCCGCGCGATGGGGATCACGATCCTTTCGCTGGTGCTCGGTGCCGCGGCGATGGCGGCCGGCGCCGGCGACGCGGGCATGGGCATCATGATGGCCGGGCAGCGCGCCGCGCTCGGAGACATGCTTGCCTTCACCCGCGCGCAGGAAGCGACGGCCGAT
>NZ_WJSQ01000298.1 GCF_009720245.1 Sphingomonas segetis
CCGCGGCCAGCACCGGCCGCGGCCAGCGCCACGCGCGCATTGCTCCGATCAGCCCCTCGCGCAGCGCCACGACGATCGCGAACAGCTCCGCACCGATCACCGGCAGGGTGTAGGCGCGCACGTTCAGCTCGGCGCCCGACCACTCTCCCGACGGAGACCAGGTGAAGGCCACCAGCAGCGCCGGCGCGAATCCGAACAGCCACGGGACGACGTAGCGGGCGAACCCCTCCCCGGCTTCCGGGTCGCGAACCTGCGCCGTCACTTGGCGCTCAGAACGCATTCGGGTGGACGAGGACCGCGGCCGTCCGAAGCATGATCGAGATGTCGCGGCCGATGTGCCAGCCGTCGATATATTCGAGGTCGGCGCGCACGCGCTCGGTGACGTCCGCCTTCTTTTCCGTCGCGCCGCGGAAGCCGCGCACCTGGGCGAGGCCGGTGATCCCCGGCTTGATCGCGTGGCGGTCGAAATAATGGTCGTCGATGGTCCAGAACAACTGGTTTTCGGCGCGGGTGCCGAGCGCGTGCGGGCGCGGGCCGACGATGCTCATCTCGCCCCTCAGCACGTTGATCAGCTGCGGCAGCTCGTCGATGCTGGTGCGCCTCAGCAGCCGGCCGACGCGGGTCACCCGGTCGTCGCCGCGCGCCGCCGAGCGCGCTCCCGCCTCGTCCGCCGCCTCGCACCGCATCGTCCGGAACTTGAGGATTTCGAACAGGCGGTTGCCGCGGCCCATGCGCATCTGGCGGAAAAGGACCGGTCCGGGCGACTCGAGGCGGATCGCCGCGGCGATTGCGAGCATCGCCGGGGCAAGCAGCACCAGGCTGGCGCCCGCGATGGCGAGGTCCATCACCCGCTTCACCGCGCGGCTGTGGAGCGGGAGCGGGCCGCAGCCGACCAGCAGCGCCGGGGTCGATC
>NZ_WJSQ01000299.1 GCF_009720245.1 Sphingomonas segetis
CTCGGCGCCTTCGCGGTCACCGCATGCTGGGCGTGGCTCAGCGCCGTCGCGCCCGGCGAGGCGATCGTCGGCTATGCCGAGAGCGCCCGCAACCTGCTCTGGATCAGCCTGCTGTACAGTCTCTCCGCGGCGAGCGGCGAGCGCGAGCACGGCTTGAAGTTGGTCTATGGCGCGGTCGCCGGGGTGATCGGGTTGCAGCTGATCGGGGCGACGCTCGAGCTGATCTCGCCGAGCGGCGCGCTGGCGCAGACCGGCCTGGTGCTGAGGATCACCACAGCGGCGGGCGCGCTGGTGCTCGTCCACAACGTCTACGGCCAGGCGGCGCCGGCGAGCCGCTCGCACATCCGGCTGGCGATGCTCGGACTCGCGCTGATCTGGGTCTACGACCTCAATCTCTACACCATCGCCTGCCTCGGCTCGGCGTCCGCTGGCCGGTGGGTCGAGTGGCGCGGAATTGCGGTCGCGTTCGCCGCGCCGATGTTCGCGCTTGCCAGCCGCGACGAGAGCGGGTGGCGAATCCGCCTGTCGCGCGCGGCGACGTTCCAGTCGCTCTCCTTGCTCGCGATCTGCGCCTATTTCGCGCTGATGGCGATCGTCGCGACGGCGCTTCGCGGCTCGGGCGTGGATTGGTCTGCCGCGCTGATGATCGCCGTGCTCGCGGCGATGACCGTCGGCGCGATGGTGCTGCTTCCGAGTGCTAGGGCGCGCGGCTGGCTCAAGGTCAAGCTCGCCAAGCATTTGTTCGAGCACCGCTACGACTATCGCACCGAATGGCTGCGCTTCACCGAGACGCTCGGCCGCGCCGGTCTGGATGCGCCGCCGCTCACCGAGCGGATCGTCAAGGCCTTCGCCGACATGGTCGACGCGCCGGGCGGCCTGCTGCTGGCCGGCGAGGGCGGGTCGGCC
>NZ_WJSQ01000003.1 GCF_009720245.1 Sphingomonas segetis
CTGCATCGTCGGCTGGTCGCCCGTCGCGACCGCGGCGCGAAAGCCGAAGTCGCGCGCCAGCAGCTGCGCGGCGTTCTGAAGCTCGACGGCGCGCGCGTGCCACAGCCGATCGTAGACGGCTCCCGAGGACTGCAGCTGCCCCTCCACTTCGCGCGAAGCCGCGCCGGCAATGAACGTCGAGAGCGCGGCAGACACCGCCAGCATCGCCGCCGCGAAGAGCAAGGCGAACTGCACCGTCAGGCGCGTGCTCAGCGAGCGGAACGGCCGCACCGGCTCAATAGTCCATCGGCATTACCGGGGGCGGCGGGCGCAGCCGGACCGAGAAACTGGCACTCCGCTGGCCGGCAGACACCCCCTGCTGCACCGTCCCGCCAGGCGCGCGCAGATAGGGGTGCCAGACCGTCAGCGTTCCCGGGGCATTGGGTGCGTCACTGAATGAAACGAGCCCCTGGCCGTTGGTGCGTGCCGTCCAGGCGCTGTCTGTGATGACGATGAAGGCGCTCATCTGGTCGTGGATGTTGCAGCCGAGCGCGACCACGCCCGGCTTGTCGAAGTGGACCGTGCGCGACTGGTCCCTGGCGAACAGCTTGAGCTCGAAGCGCTTGGGCGCCGAGAAGGAATAGACGTGGTGCTTGGTGTTGTCGAAGTTGGGAAAGGAAATGTCGGCGCCGACGGGCACGATCGACAGGAAGGGATGGAACTGGAGGTTATGCTGGGAGACGACATAGCGACCGCCGGATTTCGGCACGCGCGCGGCGCCTCCTGCCGGATGCAGCGTCACGACGGCGTTGCTTACCGGCCGCCCGGCGGAATCGACGACCCGGACCGTCAACGGCGCCGCAGCGACAGGCGCGGTCAGGGCCAGCCCTGCCGCGAAAAACGAGAGTCCACGCACCATGTGGTGAGGTTAAGGCAGGAACGGTAAACGTCGCCCCGCCCGACATGGTTACCAGTCCATTCGCACCTCGGCCTGGAGCTCGGTCTGGCGCTGCCGCGGCGCGAGGCCGGGGTCTTCGCGATCCTCGCGACGGCTCGACACGTGGAGCAGCTCGACGAGGCCGGTGAAATGCTCCCACTCGCGCCTGGCGACGACCATCGCCGACCAGCCAGTCTCATCGTAATCCTCGGCGATGAGGCTGCCGCGGTTGCGCGTGTCGAACGCCTCGGCGCGGGCGGCAATGCCAAATGGGCCGAGCGGCTTGCTCGCGAGCACGAACGCCGAGCGGAAGCGGTTGTCGACCCAGCGCCGGCCGTCCATCGCATAGCCCATTCGGGTGCGCCCCTGCAGCGCCTGCGCCTTGAGCTCAGCGCCGCCCCCCAGATTGGCGGCAAGGCCGAGGTTCTCGAACGTCGTGCGCCAACCCCATTCCATGTCGTCATTCACGTCGGTCGGGCCGGCGCGGTTGTCGTAGCGGAAGAGCTCGACACGGACCGGCAGCGGCGGCTGCCAGGCGAGCTTCGCATAATAGCCGGGGCGGTGCGCGAAGCCCTTGTGGAGGTCGATCAGCGGATGGGTGAACGGCGCCTGCATCGTGCCCATCTCACCATCGATCGGCGGTAGCGGCCAGCGGTTAAAGGCCAGCGTGGTGCGATCGTGAAGCGCCCAGCCGCGAAAGGTGAGCAGCGTCCCCGATGTGTCGTTCGCGGCGAAGATTGCGGCCGTTGTACGCAGCTTGTGATCGCCCGCCGAAATGCTGACGGTGCCTTCGAGGGCGACGGGACGCACTTCCTCGCCGATCCAGCTGTTGATCGCCGACGGCGTGATCGTATCCGCGACGTGCCAGTCGGCCCCGGAATGCTCGAGGCTGACGGGCGGCCACATCAGCCCGGCGCGCGCCGAGAATGCCGTGCCGCTGGCGCTGCGCAGCGGGCGGAAGTTCAGATATGCCTGGCTGAGGCCGGCCTGGGTGCGCTCGCCGCCCTGGAGCGACCCGACAAATGTGCCCGACAATGCCCAGGTGAGTTGAGGTTGCCAGACGAGGCTCGCATTGCCGAGCTGCGGCCTGATCCGGAAGTCGCCGTCGCTGCCCGAGCGAAGCTTGCCGAAACCATGCTCGAGCCAGCTCCTCTCGCCGTCGACCGCGACAAGGCGCAGGTCGCCGCTTAGTTCGAGCGTGTCCGCCGTGAACAGCCGCAGATCCGATGCCGCAGCGGGACTCGCCCATAGTGCAGCGAGCGCGCAGCCACAGGGAAGCGCGCAGCGGTGAAGCAGGCGTCGAACGGCGCAAGCCATGGGCGCCGGGGTAACCGAACGAGGTTAAGATTATGATGAGGATGCGGTGGCTTGCGCTGGCTGCATCCCCCCTCTATCTAGCCGCGGCCTTGGCTCCCGTCGCGACCCTCCAGTCGCACAAGCGGGTTCCGGTCGGGGAGTAGCTCAGCCTGGTAGAGCACTGTCTTCGGGAGGCAGGGGCCGGAGGTTCGAATCCTCTCTCCCCGACCACGTTTTTACTAGACAAATCGGCCTAGGAATGCAAGTGAAATAGACAGGGGCCGAAGTCACGAAACGAACCCTTCGGCCTGTTCTTTGACCCTTTGAACCTTCGTCGCGACGCCGCGCAGATGCCCCGGCGAGTAGCGGGCATAGTGCGTCGAAGTGGTCGCGGAATCGTCATGGCCCATGAATTGCGCCAGCTCGTCCATCGACGCCCCGGCCTCTGCTGCCCAGACGGCTCCCGTATGGCGAAGCGTGTAGGGCGTGACCTTGATCCCTGAGCGCGCTGAGGCGGCCTGAAACGCCTTCTTGATGTTGCCGATGGGCTTTGCGCCGCGCTCGACCACATATTCGCTCTGGCGGCCCTTATAGGCCTGTTCCAGCGCTTCCATCGCTTCGTCGTTCAGCGCGACCACGGGCCGGCGCTTCTTCGTCTGTCGCCGCCCCTTCGGGTTAAGGTCGATCTGACGCCGCTCGAAATCAACGCGATCCCAAGTCAGTTCCAGGATCGCAGTCGGGCGGGCCATCGTGTAGAGCCCGAGCAAGGCATAGAGCCTCGCGTGGGGAGCCTTGACCCCCGCATACCAGCGCTCGAATTGCGCGTGCGTCAGGTGGCGGATTTTCCGCTCTGGCGCTTCCGGCCTCCAAACCTTCTTTGGCTTGTTTGCGTGGCGTAGTGCCACGGAGAGCATCGACAGCTCATAGCGGAGCGTCGCGGGACCGACCTTGCGCCCTTCGGCATATTTGCGGCACATGGCCTCGTCTATCCGCTCGGGGTCCACATTCTCCCAAAAGCTCTTCATCGCCTTCCACGCGTCTTTTTGGCGAGCCGTGGACGCGATCTCCGCTTGTTCGCGGGCGGCGATGTAGTCAGTCACGATGCGCCCCACTGTCCACGGATCGTCCCTCAGCCCCGAGAAGACATTGCGTGCTTCAGCCTCTGCGCTGGATCGGTCCTTCGCCGAGAGACGGATGCGAGTGCGCTTGGGCTTACCCTTGGCGTCGCGCTCGCCGGTTGGAACGACGATTGCGTATCCTCTTCCGAGGCGCTGGACGGTAAACTCTGGCATTCGAACCTCTGGACCTCTTCAGCCGGTATGCGGATCAGCGTGCCGAGCCGGAAGCAGCCAAGCTCCCCCGTGGCGATCAGCTTGCGGATCACGCCCTCCGAACATTCCCACGCATCCGCGAGGGTCGCAACTGTGTAGGCTCGGCTCACGCCGCCACCTTCCGACACGCGCGGCATTTGCACGATGCCTCGTGTAATCTCCCGTGTATATGCTCTCTCCGGGATGGTTTTTGATGTGCAATCCTGTGCGGAAGCATGGATAGCTTTCTCGGATCGGCGGGGGATTTGGTGAAGAGCCTCATTGGGCGTCCCCCTTCGGGGCCGGGCTGGCGGGCTTGCGCCCTGAGCCGCTTTGCGTCTCAGCCGTTCCGGCGCTCATCCCTGACGCGCGCTCGTATGCGCTCGCCATGTCGCTCAGCCGTTTCGCAGCGGGCTCAGGCATGAACATGCCGTCGCCCATGCCGAGAAAGCGACACCCGTATTCTTGCTCGAGAAGCTGCTCACCAAGAAGCTGAATGAACTGGTATATACACCGCTCCGCACGTTTGCGCGGCGTCAGGCTTTCGCCCGCCTCCATCCACTCGGCGCACTCATCAAGCTTCGCCTCCACGCCCATTTCAGACGCCAAATCATATTTGATTGCCTTGTCGGGGATTGCGCGAGTCATGCCCCAGTCCTTTCGGAATATAGGGCGCAATAGAAATCTGGCCGAGTCAGCAGCTCGGCATGGTAGTCGCTGCCATCCTGCACGACCGCCATCTCCTTCTTTAGCGCGGCCAGCCGAACACCCTCCCAAGTGTTCTCCGGCGGCGGCTGATCGCCGAACTCATCCCAGTCGGTATCGTCTGCCCAGCCAAGCTCGCGGTCCCGCGTGGCGTTGTCGAGAACGCGCCATCGCTCCTTGACCGCCAAGCATCGCCCCAGCCCGGACCAACGCTCGTAGATCACAAACGAATCCGGTTCGTTGCGCGCCCAATGGCGGCACTGATCGCAGCGCATTTACATGTCTCCCGCGATAGCGATTGAAGCCCGAAGGGCGGCAACCGTGAAACAGGGTGCCGTGCGAAGCACGAAAGCGCGGGCCTGAAAGGCATCGCCCAACATTAGGCAGCATCCTTCCATACATTGTGCCGAGCGCCGTATTCGTTGATGGTCATGCGGCCCTCGCTTCGTTCGTCAGTTCATCGACGGAGCACCCAAGCCATTTGCTCAGCGTCGTGAACGCAAAGTCGATGTATGCCGCGCGTTCCGGCTCCGTCATCTTGTGGAAGCTGATCGAGTCATAGTCCTTGATCTGCTCGCCGCTCGGCAGGGTGACGACCTTGACCAGTCCCGCCCTGTCCTTGAGGACGTTGTGCAAGAGCTGGTCGGTAAGCCCCGGAGCTTGCTCGTCGAGCATCGGCGCCGCGATGCCGAGCACAACCCAATAAAGGGCGATCCGCTTGTTATTCCCCTGGGTGCGGGTGATCTTTACCCTGACACGGCCATGGACGGCCGCCAGAGCTTTCTCGGCGGCGGGGTTCGCAGGGAACAGCCCGCCAAGCCGGCGCTCGAAGATCAGGGGCGCTTCGTCAGCCACGGCGTTCTGCCTCCGCTTGGCATTCGCGCATTAGTCTGCTGGCGGTTGCTTTGGTCGGAGCCGATCCAACTCGCGCGCCGTCGCGCCTGACGACCCAATAAGTGCCGCGCGCCGGGTTTTGCTCTTTTGTGATCGTCCAATCAGCCACCTTCGCGCTCCTTCCTGACCTTCTCGATCTCGAATCGCTTGGGCGATCCCTGAATGAACAGCTCGATGATCGCGCCAACGTCCCGGCCCTTCCAGAACGACCGCTCTCCAACCGTATGCTGTTCGGCATGGCAGGATTTGCAGAGGCTAACGGCGTTCCAATCATCCGGGCGCTGCCCCATTCCCGCGCACGATCCCAGACGCACATGGGCGAACTCGATTCCCGCCATGCTTCCGCAGTTCGTGCAGGCATGGGAGCGGACAAACGCAGCGTGCGCCTGTGACCGCCAGCGCGAGGCTCGCTTGGCTTTCTTCGGGATGCGGGCAGGCAGGTTCACCGGACGCGCGCCTCCCACGCGGGATCGCAAGAGACGAACGGAACGTCGTCCGCCAAATCGTGGTCAAATGCCGCTGCCGGCTGTGCTGTGCGCGGGGCCGTTCCGCCGCCCGATTGCTTGCCCGACATGAACGGGTCGATCTCGGCCGCCCGGATTTCATACTGGGGTTTGCCGTTGTATTCGCCGATAACCAGCTCGCCGGTAACAGCGACCTTCTCACCCTTCTTGATGTATTGAGCGAGCTTCGATCCGCGCTCGCCCCATATGGCGACACGAAACCAGTTGGTCTGCTTGCTGTCGCCCCAGCCCTGATCGACGGCGCAGTTGAAGTTGGTGACTGTGCCGCTTCCGGCCTGACGGGTTTCGGCATCGCCGCCGACGCGGCCCGTGATTGAAATGAACTGCATCTAAGCCGCCTCCAATTCCTGTTCATATCTGGCGCGGAGCTGCGCCACGGTTTCATCAATTTCGGCGAGGAACGCGGCCACTTCGCGCTCGACCTCGGCAATCTCCGCGTCGTCGCGAGGGAGCCGCTGAACGAACAGCCGCATGGTTTCCGGCAATCGCGGATCGAACGACACAAAGTCGCAATACTGCCGCCCGGTGCAGGCCATCTGAAACAGCATTTGCAGCCGGTATTTGTCGGGAATGGAGCCGCCCAACAGTGTCTCGATGTGCGTTGCCGTGCCGGGACATTTTATCTCGACCAGGCCATCGTCTCCGATCAGCCCGTCAGGCGATGCGCCGGCCATCGCGATTGTCGGATGATCGACGAACGCGATTTCCTCGACGGCGCATAGCATGTGCTGGCAATAGGCTTCGCGGGCGTGGGGCTCGGTATCCGTCCCCCATTGCATCGCCGCATTGCAGTAAGACGGCTCGACCGTTCCCGTGAGGCGTTCGGCGACGAGCTGCGCGGCGTAGTTCTTGCGCCCCGCGCCCCATCCTGATTTGGTCCGCGCCAGCACGTCTGAAATGCGCGAGGCAGTGACCTTTCCGGCCCGCGCGGCGAACCACGCTTCGCTCCGCTGTTCCATCATGCGGGCTCCTTTGCGAGAGATTTCAGCCGCGCGATCGCGGCAGCCGCCTTGGCTTCGGACAGCTCGGCGATTGACGACACGCCGTAAGCCTCGACGATATCCTGAACCGTCTTGCCTGCTGCCGGGATCAGCGCGGTCATTAGCGAGCGTTGTTCGTCGGTAATCATGGCCGTCCGACGCGGCGCGGAGGCGACCTCGTGTGTCACGGCGTCGGCGTCATTGTCGCCCTCTGTCGGGATCGCGAAGGTCATGAACGCCGCATATTTGTAGGCCGCACTCATGGCCTTGTTCGTGGCCTTGTCGCCGCTGTCCATTGCCTCGCCAAAGGTCGCCGCCGTGTGCGTCGTTCCGTCGATTGCCGACACAAAGTCGAACTCGGCGTGGACCGTAACGTAGAACAGCGCGCCACCATTCTTGCTCTGGCGCTCGATCACTTCGCGGGTCAGAACGCGCGGCACCACCACCAGCTTGTGCTTGGCGAGCAATGGCGAAAGCGCAGCGTAAACGTCGTCGATGCCACGGAAGTTATAGCCGCTGCCTTGAGTGTTGCGGCGCGTCTTGGCGATGCCGACTGTTGCCAGCTCGCCCTGGACCGCCGCGATTGCCTGATAGACATGCGGCGTTGCGGCCTCGATCTTCGATTGTGCCGTCACGAATTGCGCGGGAGCGGTTTATTGGACGCGCTCCCGTCCCTGTGTTGTTCCCTGAAAAGCTCGATTGCCTTCATGGCGATGCGATGTTCGGTATCGCCGTCATAGGAGCCGTGCAGGCGGAGCTGCGCGCAGCGGTCAAAGCCGTCCTCACGCTCGATCTCGGCAACGGCGCGGCGCGCAATCGCATCTTCCGGCGACGCGGGACCAACATACGGCGAGAGAGAGATCGCCCAGTCGGTCGCGCCCTTTGAAAGCTGCGCCGGGATTTCATCGACACGGTGCATCATTTGCTGTCCCCGAGAGCGGCGCGGGCGCGGAGAGCGGCGGCGCAAAGAGCGAGGGCGGCATGGGAGCTTTCGCCATGAACGGCGTCATAGGTCGGGTGGCCGAGTCCCCACTTCCAGAAAAGCCCCGGCGTGTCGCGGCAGATGTCAGTTTCGAGGAAGGGCTCCCACCCTTCCGGCACCAGCGTCATCGCGGCGTCGAGGGATGCGGTGGGCGACGGCAACGGCCCGTTCTTCTCGTCACCCTCAAGCGACCAGTAGCCATCGTTGCCACGATCGAAGAGTCGTCCGTCCTCGAAAACGTCCCGGTATCCGAACGCTGGGTGTGTCAGAATCGCAATGTCCAACTCGCGATCCGGCCCCGTCGCAGCTTCGCACCGCTCTGCAAGCTCAATCAGCCGTGCGTCAGTGTCAGTCATGCCACCCTCCTTTTCATCGGATCGCTGTGAACCTCGGTCAGTGCGGGACAATCGACCCCTTCCGCAGCCCACGCGGAGAGCATTGCCGCGCGCCCTTCCTCGGTCTTGAACTGCGCGAGGATGCGACGGCGCAGCTCCATCATCTCGATCCTGTGCTGCTGCTCCAGCTCGGCCATGCGGCGGCGCTTGTCGGCTTCGCGCTCGGCCTTCTCGGCTTGTGTAAGCGGGGGCTTGCCTTGCAGGGCGCGGAGGAAGTCTGCACCAGTGACGCGGGATGCGTCGGCGATGATGATGCCGGTTTCGGCGGTCATGTGGAGGCGGGTCATTGGGCGCGTCCCTCGGCCCGGAGCGCCGCTTGCAACTCAAGCCCGCGCTCGTTTAGCCGCCAGCAATTATCGGTGCGGTGCTTATGCTCGATGACATAGACTAGCCCGCGCGTCCGCTTGATGCCGCGCCCACTGATGCCGTACCACATGCGTTTCGCCGCCTGATGGTCAGGGGACGGCCCCCAATCTTCACCGAGCGCGAGGATGACGCGCCGTTGCGCTGCGCCGAGCTTGGCCGCGAGGTCCGCTAGCTCGCTCATGCCGACCTCCGGTGACGCGGGTCGCGGTGATAGTCTTGTCGGCTGACGATGAGCGTCCGCCCGAACGGCAGAGGAAACATGTGATGCCATTGGTTGCGGCGGGAGCGGCGCGGCACGATGCTAAGCGGCTGCTTCCGATGAGAAAGGGCAAGCGACCAAATCCAGCAGTAGCTCTTGCGGCCCGTGTAGGACGCAATAACGAGGTCGCCGTTGCTGGCGCGCGTGAACATGCGGAGCCCGCTCACAGCCCGAACCCCGCCAGCAGCTCGCGCAGTCCGAAGTAACCCAAGCAGAACGCAGCCACGCACAGAGGAAAAAGCGTTGCAATAAACCAGCCGAGCCGGTCGGCGAAGGTGCGCTCAAGCCAGTCCGCGACAGGATGCACCGGGCGGATCGTGATGTGCCGAGCCTCGCGGTTCAGCCGGTCGCGGATTGCCTGTAGCGCGGCGTCATCGCGTGTTGCTTGCACCATGCGATGCGGAAACATCGGTACAACCGAGCGCGGCGAGGGGTCGTCGGCGTTGGGCGCAGGAATGTCCCAGGGGTTCATGCCGCCCACCGCTCGGCAACGGCCATCTTGAAGGCCATCAGCCGCTCATCCGGGTGCTTCGTGTAATCGACCAGCGGCACCTTGTTCGGGTGCTTGGCGATGATCGCCAGCCAGCCGCCGGGAAGATCGCGGACCACCGAAACGCCATTCGGCGCAGCTTCGATGATCGACTGTTCCAAGGTAGCCATTACTCCAATCCCCTCTTCAGGTGATGCTGAACTTCATCCTCGCGGGTCACGCCGGCACCTGCTCCGCGAGGCAATAGATGCTCTTGAGCGCGCCGATCCCGATGCTCGGATGATGCGTGTCCCAATGGCCGCGATACTTGACGATCCGGCCAGCCTTGGCGGCGCGGTTGAGGCGGGCCACCAGTTCACGACTGAACTGGCCGATGTTGACCAGGCGCTCGCCGTTCAGAAGGGCCGCTTCCGCGCTTTCGATTGTCCAGGGCATCTTCGCTCCAATCCCGTTCAGGTGATGGAGCTAGATATACACCTGTCCGGTGCATATGCAAGCACGAAATGCACTCAGGCGGTGAAAATATTTTCGCCGCCCCGCTTGCGCTGTAGGATTTTAGGTGGAACGGAAAGCGAACGCGGTCATTTCGCGTTAACGAACTTTACTAAAGATATTATGCGCTTGCATCCAATCTCGACTGACATAGACTCGATGGTTCGCGTTCGATTCCTGAGCTTGGGGGAGTTCGAACCAAGCGAAGGTGGGGGAATGCAGGCGAGGGTATCTGCGTGGCCGTGTTGCAGCGGCGCATGCAAGGTTCGGGAGTTCAGATCGTCGCTGGCTAGTTCGCTGCGGGGACGTATCGACTGCCTACGACATCTGTTGCAATCCGCGCCAGCGCAGCGTCGCTTGCTGCTTCAGGGCGCCTTGAAAACGTCTGAAGCAGCTCTTGCAGCGCTAGAGACACAAGTTGCACAGTGTCCTCATCGGGATCGGGGTCTTTCAGAGCCACCGCCGCCAGTGTCCGCGCGGCCTCGGTTGCGACTTGTTCACTCAAGCGAGGAACCGACGCGCTAGGCGCTTCCAGCGGGCCGGCGATCAGCTCCATCGGATCGACCTTTAGCGCCTTCGCGATTTTCTCAATCCACTCGATTGTGAGCGGGGCCTTACCCTTCTCCAATCGACTGAGGTGCTGATAGCTCGTCGGCGGATTAATCTTCGCCGCAAGCTTCTCCAGGCTCATCCTTGGCATCCGGGATTCGCGGGCCGCCGTGATGTTCGCTCCGATGCGTTCCGCCAGCATGGGAGCGCAGTGCGTGAGAAGCGCGATTTGGGCTATGCACGCCATACGTGAAAAATCCTCTTGAAAGCGTTTCGATATACACCTATGAGGTGCATATGCGCCTTCAAGACTATCTCGCTGAAACCGGCATGACTCGGGCAGAGTTCGCGCGCCGGATCGGCGTGAAGCACATCAGTGTGACGCGTTACGTCAACGAAGGCCGTGTCCCTGAACCCTCGGTGATGGAGAAGATCATCGAGGCGACTGAGGGGAAAGTTACAGCCAACGACTTTTTCGGTCTGGCGGCATGACGGCGCGTTACATCGGACACCGCTTTCTCGGTGCGCGTCTAGTTCCGATGTTCAAAGTTTCGCGCGGGGGCGTTCCCCTATTCGCTTTCGCGCCGCCGGCGAGCACGGCCGTAAGCCTCGCCGGCACCCATCCGAACCCACGCGCGGAAGAATAGCCGCCATGGGGGGTTGTCTCATCTTTGTCGGCATTGTGCTGTTCTTCCTGATGTCGCGCTCGACTACGGGTGTTGAACAGGCAATCTATATCGCGATGGAGTGGGTGCTGGTCGGGTTCCACCTGATCCGCTCTGCCATCTTGGAGCGCCGCTAGATGCGCGTCCTCACCTTCATCGAAAGCCTCCGGCCACCGGCTTCTCGCTACGGGATACCGATCTACGGGGATTGGCCGTTCGTCTGTGAGGAAATGCGGGCCGCCACCCGGAAAGTCCTGGGGGGAGAGGCTGCGTCGAGCAGCGGCCCGGTAGGCTGTCATTCGCACCATGACGGGAGCGGCTTCTAATGGCTACTCGCGCGAACGTATTCCCTTCCGGCGAAGAAACATTTCCGCGCTCGCTGTTCGGCGGGCCGTCGCGGCGCAGTTATCGCGCTGCAATCAAAGAAATAATCCTCAACGTCAAGGCGCGTTACGGCCTCTCCGATTGGGACTTGGCCGAGCGCATCGGAGTTCACAAAGACACGATTGAGAACGCGCAGGAAGAGGTTGCGAACCTCGACGTTGTGACCCTTCTCAACATTGCCTGGACGTTCGGCGAGGACGCGATTGCGCCCGTCCGCGCGCTCTACCTCTGCGCCGTCCGCGAGCCCGAAACCGCAACCGAGAAGCGCCGCCGTCTGATCCGTGAGCTAGCTGCATTGGAGGATGGTGATGGGTAAGCGCTCAAACTTCGAGCGCATCCCGCGCGACTTCTACCCGACGCCGTATGAGGCCGTCGTTCCGCTGTTGCCGCATTTAGCTCCGGTCACGCTATTCGACGAGCCTTGCGCTGGCGATGGAGCGCTGATCGGCCATCTTCGCAAGCACGGCCACGTCCTTCTCAAATGTTGCGATATAGAGCCACGGGTGCCGTGGATTGCGACCGGCGATGCAACGAAGATTGGGCCGGGATCGGTTGCCGATTGCTACATAACAAATCCGCCGTGGGAGCGAGCGGCCCTTCACGCGATAATCTCCAATCTCAGCGCTCATTTGCCAACATGGCTGCTGTTCGACGCCGACTGGATGCACACGCGGCAATCGACTCCCTTCATGCCCTACCTACGCAAGATCGTGAGCGTCGGGCGGGTCAAATGGATTCCCGACAGCAAGATGACCGGCAAGGACAACTGCTGCTGGTATCTGTTCGATCAGGCGGATGATGCGCCGGCTCAATTCATCGGGAGGGCAGCATGATCGCCCGCGTCGGCAAGGCGCTGTGGCGCGCATATCTGAATAGCGTCTTGTGGTTCACCCTCGGCGCAATCCTCGCGTCTGTGAACGCCTTTATCATCCTGACTGCGGTTTATCATGCGGGGGTTTGCCGATGAACTTCCGCCACCAGGAGCAATAGAGAATATGGCGGGGGAAGATATGGCGCATCCCTTGCGGGACCGGGCTGGCGCTGCGATCGGACAGGCGACGCGGCGCAAGGAATGGCGCACGCTCGATTGGCTGCCGGGATATGAAATCTCGGAAGATGGCGACATCCGCCACACAACGAAAAAGGCGACTAGGCCAGCGGGCTACGTCGTCAAGGGATGCGTCAACGGGCAAGGCTATTTAAAGGCCAAGCTGTCCACGCCGACCGGCAAGCGGCAATTGGCGATTCACCGCCTCGTCTGTGAGGCGTTCCACGGTCCGCAACCTAGCCCGGACGCCTTCCATGTCGCGCACGGCGACGGCAACCCGCTGAACAACCACTACACCAATCTTCGCTGGGCGACATGCAAGGACAACCTGGCGGATCGTCGGCGACATGGGACACATCCAAACGGTGAGCGCAACCCGCGCGCTCGTCTGACGTGGGATGACGTGCGGAGCATCCGCCGGCGCTTCGTCGGGGATCGGGGTGAGGTTGCGGCATTGGCTCGCGAATACGGCGTTTCTCACGGCGCGATGCAAGCCGTCTGCAACGGGAGCCACTGGCATGAATGAGCCGAAGAAGCCCCGCAACGGCATCTACTGCAAGCGGCGCGGATGGTCGTTCGAGAACGAGTGCCGCCATGCCGCGCTCAACATGGGCTTGTCCGCCCGCCGTGTTCCGCTTTCCGGGGCCGGCGAGGAAAAGGGCGATCTCTGCATCACCAGCTCATTCGGCAAGGTTTACCGCTGCGAGCTGAAGCGCCGCAAGAACCTCCCCGAGTGGATCGTCAAAGCCCTCGGGGATCACGACGCGATGATTATGCGCGGCGACCGGGGAGAGGCGCTGGCCGTCATTCCGCTCGATACGCTGCTGGGGCTGCTGCAATGACCGACCCCTGGCCCCTCGAAAACCGTCTCATCAGCCTACGCAACTGTGCCTATCTGATGATCTGTTCCGGCAACAGCTTCGGCGATCTCAACCCGTTGGCGGTCATCGCATCGCGCGGTCTGGACGGTCGAGTCAGCATCAAGCGCTTTCAGCAGATGTGGAACGAACAGCTTGAGCGGTTCGAGAAAGAACAACTGACGAAGTGCGTCAACAGCAATCCGGTGGAGGGGAAATGATTAGCGACCTCTCGCCAAGCATGACGAGCGTGCTGGCGAACATTGGGACGGGCTCTGCCTCGGCAACCGAGATGGGAGTCAACGGTTCCGTAATGAAGCGCCTTTGGAAGCTTGGTTTCCTCAAGATGGACCTGGAGCCGAGCGGACGCCTAGCGCCATATTACAGCCTGAGCGAGCGGGGCATCGGGGCCGCAGCCGTCCTCAACGCCGCGTTGCCGGTCCCCGATCATTACGAGCCGCCGATCGCGCGCATCAAGCGCAAAACGGCAGAGCATTATCGCATTCCGGCGATCGAGATGGTGTCCGCGCGCAGAGCCCGGAAGGTGGCGCGCCCGCGACAAGTCGCCATGTATCTCGCCAAGAAGCTCACGCCTAAATCGTTGCCAGAGATCGGGCGCAGCTTCGGCAATCGCGACCATACCACAGTCATTCACGCCGTTCGCACCGTCGCGCAGCTTATCGCCGATAATGCCGATTTCGGTCACGAGGTTAAAACGCTCCTCGATTCCATTGTTTCCGAAGAAAAGGCTGTGGAAAGCGGGGGAAATTCTATTGTTAACACGCCATCGGCGGGAGCATAGAATCTTCGATGGCACTTGCTCTCTTCAAAAGCGAAGTATCGCGCACCGATGTTGAGGTTGCTTGGGCGACCTTGCGCGCACTTACGCTTGCGGAGAGCGATGACGCATCGCTCGAACATGATCCATCCCACCAGCTCGCAATAGCTACGGCCCGCGCACGGTTCGAGCGCCTTTACAGCGATTGGACTTGCTCGTGAACGGCTACACGGAAAAGGCGCTGGATTGGTTGCGCGATTATATTGAATGGGCCGCGCGCGAAGTCGGCGGACAGTGCGAGAGTCCGATTGAGGACGGCCTTTTGCGTTGCTTTATCGCCATGCGTCTGGCCGATCGTCGGTTCCGCGTGGATGGGCTGCGGTCGGGGCCGATCCTCACCGATTGGGAGGCGGTTATCTACCCGCAGCACAGGGTCGCGGGATACCGCCTTGATTTCGCCGTCAAGGTAGAAAACGGAACGAATGTGTCGTGGATTGCCGTCGAGTGTGACGGGCACGACTTCCACGAACGTACAAAAGAGCAGGCCGCTCGCGACAAGGCGCGCGACCGATTTCTGACGACCGCAGGCTTTCGCATTCTGCGGTTCACCGGCTCCGAGATTTACGCAAACCCGATGGGCTGCGCTCTCCAGGTGTCGGAGCTTGCTGCGAAGATTGTGGAAGGTTGGGAGTGAGCATTGCAACTCTCATCCGACGCATGACGGACGCAGGGGCCCCACCAGAAGCCATCGCGCTCGCTGTCGAGGAAATCGAGGCGCTTCAGCTCGCCCTAGATTCCCGCCGCAATGCGGATCGGGACAGAAAGCGCGCACAACGGGAGCGGCGGAAATCAGCCAGTGTCACGGGACATTCCGAGGACAGTCACGGGACAGTCACGCCCAACCCTTCCCCGGATAAAGTTTCCCCCCAGACCCCTCTTCAAAATAACCCCAACCCATCACCCCCCTATAATCCCCCCGCTTCCCAGAGACGCGGCACCCGACTCCCCGACAACTTCGAGATGCCGGATGAGTGGATCGTCTGGGCGGCAGGAAAGCGTGGCTGGTCGCGAGCCGATGCCCGGGAGGAAGGCGAGTGCTTCGTCCGGTTTTGGCAAGCCAAGCCTGGGCGTGAAGCCTGCAAGCTCGATTGGCTCAAGACCTGGCAGAATTGGGTGACCAACTCGCGTCGCAAGCCGAGCGGAATCGACGAGGGCAGGAGCATGTTGTGCTGAAGCCGGGGAAGTTCGTCTGTCCCGTCTGCACGCCAACGCGGAAGCACAAGCGGGACAGGAGTTTGAGCGTCAGTCGAGTGGAGGGCGGATATGCATGGAAATGCCACAATGCCGGATGCACCAATCAAGGATTTGAAAGCGACGGCGTTGCACGACCGGCACCGCGCGTGGATCGAAGCGCGCGGGATTTCCGCCGACCTCGCTCAGAAGTTCGGGCTGGAAACGGTGCGCCGGGACGGCAAGGCGTGGTTGGCGGTTCCCTACGTCGAGCGCGGCCTGACGGTGAACCACAAGTATCGGCTGACCTCCGAAAAGCGGCACCAGATGGACCAGGGCGGCAAGCTGACCCTGTGGAACCACGACTGCCTGCTTCAGGATTCGGACAAGCCGGTGGTGATTTGCGAGGGCGAATGGGATGCGCTGACCGCCCTTCAGTTGGGCTACAGGGCAGTCTCCGTTCCGAACGGGGCGTCGGGCGGTGAAGGCAAGCTCGAATACCTCTGGGAAGCGCGCGACCTCCTGAACCGCGTCCAGACGTTCATCCTCGCGACCGACAATGACGAAGCGGGGTTGAAGCTTAGAGCCAACCTCGTCGCTCACCTTGGGGCGGATCGCTGCAAGTTCGTCGATTACGGGCCGGAGTGCAAAGACCTCAATGAAACGCTGCTCGGATACGGCGCGGACTATGCGCGGCTCGTTCTCGACAATGCCAAGCCGATGCCGGTCAAGGGGCTCTACACGATCGACGATTTCCCCGAGCGGCCCGAGCTGACCGCATGGCAGACGGGGATCGAGCCGCTGAACGATACCGGGGACACGTCGCGGCCCGCGCTCTACATCGTGCCGGGGACACTTACCGTTTTCACCGGCCACGCCAACATGGGCAAGACGACGGTGATGGACAGCGTTGTCGCGCACCTGCTCAAGGTCGGGGTTCCTACCCTCGTCGCATCATTCGAGACGGACGTGAAGCCGATCCTGCGCGATGGAATCAGGGCGGCGATGCTCGGCTGCGGTTCTCACGAATTGCGGAACGCGGACCTCTCGGCGTGCGACGCGCTCATTCGCGAGCGGCTTCGGATCATCACGCAATCGGTTGACGAGGACCAGGAGATGGACCTCGATTATTTCCTCGACCTGTGCCGCGTGTCGGTCCAGCGCGACGGCACCCGCGTCATCATCCTCGATCCGTGGAACGAGCTTGAGCACAAGATGCGCCACGGCGAGCCGGAGACGGTCTACATCGGCCGCGCGCTTCGGGCGATCAAGCGGTTTGCCAAGGTCCACGACGTGGCGTTCTGGATCGTCGCGCATCCAACAAAGCCATTCGAGGGCAAGGTGAGGATGCCCCGCCTGCTGGATATTTCCGGCTCCGCGAATTGGGCGAACAAGGCTGATTTCGGGCTCAGCTATCACCGCGGCGAGCATGACGCGGACCTGTGCGTGACGAAGGTTCGCAAGGGCTATCCGGGGCGTCGGGGCAACGTGAAGGTCAATTACGACTTCCGCATCTCGCGGTTCGTCGAGGCAGCATAACCGGGAAAGGGCGGGGGGAGAGATGGCAAAGAAGCGGCCTCGGCTTTTCGGGGACGGCACGGGAGCGGGGGGATGGCTCCTCACGGGTCCGTTACTTCGCCGAGGCCATAACCGAGCTTCCGCGCTTCTCGTAAAATCCACGCGGCCACAGGCACCGTCTCATAACCGTTGCGGGACGCTCAACGCGTCAAGTTTCGTCCGGTTCCATTGACTAGGAAGGGTGGGGGAAATGTTCATCGGCAGCGGAGACGAGTTCGAGATTCGCAAGGCGGCGAAGACCAGCGACCGCCCACCCATCAAGGATCGGGTGCTGGGCTATCGGGCCAGCCAAGTGCTGGCGTTCATTCGGCAGCAGATCGAATTGCACGGGATCAGCCCAAGCTATGCCGAGATCATGGAGGAGCTGGGATTGTGCTCGAAGGGCGACGTTCACCGGATCATGGTGAGCCTTGAGGCGAGAAAGCTGGTGAGCCGCGACGTGAACCGCTGGGGCCGCAAGGGTGTTCGCGTCATTCGGTTGGTGAGCCGTTAAATCACTAACCTTCCTTCGCTCTTCAACTCGCTACAAGCGTGACAATGGACCGGGGGGTTCACGTCACGCAACATGCGGTCGAGAGATTCGCCGAGCGTGTCGTCGCGTGCTCGCCAGCCGAAGCCACGGCGGCAATCCTCTCACACAGCAAGATCATTCGTGTTGCAGCCGAGTTCGGAGCGCGCACGGTCAAGCTGGCGAGCAAGCACCGCCTGGTCCTCGAAGGTCTGAACGTGGTCACGGTTCTGCCGGCGCGCATCATCGATCCGGCGAGCGGACGATGACCCTGCACAACCTCTACCAGACAAGCAGAGGCGAGCAATTCATGGGCGACGCTTGCGGAACGAGGGACGCGGCCGATCGCGTTGCCGCAGCAGCATCAACATTGCCGGTTGTCCGCAGGATCGCAGTGGTTCGCGTTCACCCGAAGATGATGCTTGAAGCCACGGTGACGAAGCTGTGAGCGATGGGCGTAAAATAGGCGAGAATAGGGGCAACGCAGGCAAGGGCCGCCCGAAAGGCGCTGTCAACAAAACGACCGCGCTGATGAAGGAGGCTATCTCGGCGGTCTATGCCGACCTTCAGGCGAAACAGCAGGAGGAAAGCGGCGAGGACAATCCTAACGCGCACTTCCTGCAATGGGCCATCGACAATGCGACCGAGTTCTACAAGCTCGCGGCCAAGCTGCTTCCACTCCAGATCAATGGCGACCTGAACATCAGCTCCCACGAGCAGGCGCTTGATGCTCTGCGCTGAGATGATCGACCCCGAAGAGATCGCCGTTCGGCAGAAGCTCAAGGATGACTTCGAGCACTATGCCTCGCGCTGCCTGCATATTCGGACAAAGGCAGGAAAGGTCGAACCGCTCACGCTGAACAAGGCGCAGCTCCATATCCACGAGAAGCTTGAGGAACAGCGGCGCGCCACGGGGAAGGTTCGAGCGCTCGTCCTAAAGGGCCGGCAGATGGGCGCTTCGACCTACATCGGCGGGCGCTTCTACTGGCGCACTACGCACAGCAAGGGCAACAAGACCTTCATCCTCACGCATGAGCAGAAGGCAACCGACAATCTGTTCGAGATGGTCGAACGCTACCACGAGCATTGTCCGGCACTGGTCCGGCCGCAAACGGGCGCATCGAACGCCAAGGAATTGAACTTCCCGATCCTCGATAGCGGCTATCATGTCGGGACGGCGGGATCGAAGGCAGTTGGCCGATCAAGCACGTTGCAGATGTTCCACGGTTCTGAGGTTGCGTTCTGGCCGAATGCGTCGGCGCACTTTGCGGGAGTTGTCCAAGCGGTCGCCGATGAGCCTGAAACCGAGATCATACTTGAGTCCACCGCAAACGGCGTTGGCGGCGAGTTTCATGCGCGCTGGCAGCAGGCGGAAGCGGGGATTGGCGACTATCAGGCGATATTCGTGCCTTGGTATTGGGACAGCGGATATTCGCGGGATGCGATGGGCTTTGTCCCCGAGGAGGCAGAAAGCGAACTGGCGCAGATCTATGGCCTGACGAACGAACAGCTCGCATGGCGGCGAAACAAGATCGCCGAACTTGGTGACGAGACGCTGTTCAAGCAGGAATATCCGTCATCGGCGTCCGAGGCGTTCCAGATGACGGGCCACGACGGGTTTATTCGGCCCGAGGACGTGGTTCGCGCCCGCAAGAACAGCATTGATGGCATTGGGCCGCTCATCATCGGCGTCGATCCGAAGCGCGAGGGATCGGATCGCTTCTCGATTGCATGGCGGCGCGGGCGTCAGGTGTCGAAGGTCGAGAGCGACTCCTCGCCGATCGAGACGCTCGCCGCCGCATCGAAGCTCAAAGACATCATCGACCGCGACAATCCGGAGCGCGTGTTCATTGACGTTGGCGGCAACGGTGCTGGCATCCACGATGTTCTGGCCGGATGGGATGAGCGCTACCGCAAGATCGTTCGACTGGTGAACTTCGGCTCAGCTCCGTTCAACCCGCCGCCACGCGACAAGGACGGCAAGGAAATGGCGGGCTACCTGAACCGCCGCGCAGAGATGTGGGGGCTATCGCGCGACTGGCTCAAGCAGGAAGGCGGCGCGGACATTCCCGACCTGGATAGCCTTCAGACAGACGCCTGCGCCCCGGAGTATCACTATCACCCGGTCAGTCAGAAGCTCGTGCTGGAAAGCAAGGAGCACATGGCGAAGGTCCGCAAGGTTCGTTCGCCTGACGAATGGGACGCGATTGCGCTGACGTTCGCCGAGCCCGTGCGTGAGCGACCTATCGAAACGGCGCGACCGGCTACGCCGCAGTTCGCCGGTCGCCCTGGTGGATGGATGGCTGGGCGATGACGCAGCTCACATATTTCGACGGCGAGACGCTGCGCGATGCGGTGACGCGGGAGCCTGTCAAAATACTCAAGCCCGATATGTGCGGAAGCTTGAGCGATCACACTTGGTCAGACGGTTTCAGGCAAGGCGTCTCGGCGGCGATAGCTATAATTGAGGAGCGCGAGCGCCGTGTTCATCATGGCGCGGGCGGCGCGCTTCAGCCTGACCGCACGATCGCTGAGATCAAGGGCAAGCTGCTAGCATGATCGCGCTCCGCAATCCCGCCCGCGCGCATCTGCTGTCATCGGCATCGCGCAAGGTCATCGGCATGTGCCTTTACGGCGCGCTGTTCGCGGTTGGGTTCAGCGTTCGATGAACGTCACCGCCGAATATATCCATGCCGGTGAGTCCCCGCGCGTTCGCCTGAGCGCCGGGGAGCATCACGTCACATTCAACGCATCCGATCCCGACGCTTTCGACGCGGCATCCGAAATGCTGCTCGAACGCTGCGCGGGTTTTTCCAAACATGACATGCTTCTGGCGACGGTGAGCGTCGTCGAGGGCGTTGCAAGAAGGATGAAGCGCCGTGGCAACTGACTTCGCCAAGGACGTTCGCGAGCGCTGGGAAGCTGCGGAGCGCGCCGATCACGACAACCGAGAGGAAGCCGTGACCGACCTCAAGTTCGCGGCGGGCGAACAGTGGGACGAGCGGGTCCGCGCCTATCGCGAAGGGACTGGCGACGGCCCAAGTGCGGGTCCATTCCCGCTCCCGTGCCTCACCATCAACACCATTCCGCAGTTCGTCGGGCAGATCGTTGGCGACCGCCGCGCAAACCAGACTTCGATCAAGGTTCTTCCCCGCGAAGATGGCGATGTGAAGATCGCGGACGTGCGCTCCGAACTGATCCGTTCGATAGAGCTTCAGTCACGCGCTGACCGGGTTTACGCAAACACCTTCGAGGCGATGGTCACTTGCGGGCTCAGCAACTTCCGCATCGACCTGGATTACGCTTACGACGACGCATTCGAGCGCGACTTGTTCATTCGCGCAATCCCGAACCCGTTGGCTGTCCAGTGGGATCCATTTGCTGGCGACCCAACTGCGCGCGACGCGGAATGGTGTTTCGTGTCGGACATGATCCCAAAGGACGAGTTCAAGCGGCGCTTCAAGGACGCCAAGGAATCATCGCTCGACAGCGCCGACATGAAGGAGTCTGGCTGGATCAACGAAAACGGCGTGCGCGTCTCCGAATACTGGACGATGACAGAAAAGCCCGTGACCATCGCCCTGATGAACGACGGCAAGACGCTCGACATCTCGAAGATGAAGGAGCGCGAATACAAGGGGCGGATGTTCCTCGACCAATCCGGCAATCCGCGCATCCGCGAGACCAAGTGCAAATATGCTTCAATGGTGCTGACCAACGGGTTCGAGGAGTTGTCGGACCCGTTCGAGCTGAAGCTTCACCGCATTCCGATCATTCGCTGCTCGGGACGTGAGGTGTGGATCGGCGACAAGCGCGTGCGCTTCGGCCTGGTGCGCTTTGCCCGCGATCCGCAGCAGCTCAAGAACTTTTGGCGCTCGGTCGTTGCCGAGATGCTCCTGAAGGCTCCGAGGGCGAACTTCATCGCGCCAGCAGGAGCTATTGCAGGGCGTCAGGGCGATTGGACTGACGTTCTCGAATATAATCCCTTCGATGCCAGCGGCGCGCCGCTTCCGCCGCCGTCCGCCGTCACGAACAGCAATCTCGCCGCTTACATCAACGAAGCGCAGATGTGCTCGAACGACATGAAGGAAACCACCGGCATTCACGAGGCCGAGCTGGGCATGAGGTCGAACGAGACGAGCGGAGTGGCAATTCGTCAACGCCAGCAGCAGGGCGACCTCGCGACGATCATCTATCACGACAACATGAACGCGGCGATGCAGGAAGCCGGCGAGGTTCTCAACGCGCTCATCCCGATCGTTTACGATACAGCGCGCACGGTTCGCACGGTCGGTTCCGACGACGCGGTGAAGCTGGTCCGTGTCAACGATCCCAATGCTGACGAGCATATCGACCTTTCGGTTGGGCGGTATGACGTAACGGTTTCGACCGGCCCGACCTATGCGACGCGGCGGCAGGAGGCCGGGGCTCAGTTGATGGAGCTTTCGTCACGCGCGCCGCAGCTCCTCGAAGTGGCCGGCGACCTGATCGTGGATACGCTGGACATTCCGAACGGGGACAAGATCGCGGAGCGGGTGAAGCGCGGCATGGACCCATCCATCCTGGGGGACGACGCGAACGACAACCTGACCGACGAGGAAAAGGCGCAGAAGCAGCAGGCGGCGCAGCAGGCGCAACAGATGCAGCAGATGCAGGCCGCGCTGGCGATGCGCGCCGCGACGGCTGAGACGGAACTGAAGGAAGCGCAGACGGAAGAGGCGAAGGCGAGAGCCATGCTTTCCGCAGCGCAGGCCCGTCAGGCAATGATGGGCGGCGACACTGGCCCCGATCCCGTTGCGATCCGCAAGCTGGAGATCGACGGCTACAACGCTGAGACCAATCGCATCAAGGCGGTGACGGCCAAGGACTTCCCGCTTCCGCCCGAAGCGACGGCAATCCTCGCGCCGATCGTCACCCAGGCCGTCATCAACGCGCTGTCGTCGCCCGATGTTCTCCCGGCGCATGTCGCGGATCACATCTCGAAGGCCGCGCTGCGCGATGGCGTTGTGGACCGCGCACAGGCCGATGCGAATGTGCAGGGCGCAATCGACGCCGCGAACCAACCAGATGAACCCGAAGGGGAAATTGCAGCATGACCGACGCACAGCAGCCGATTCCCGAAGAGTCGCTTGAAGGCATCGAATATGTCGGAATGACCGACGAGCCGAAGCCCGATCCGAAGCCGGAAGATGACGACACGCTCGAACTCACTGAAGAGGACGAGGTTGCGGCACCGGATGAGGGCGAGCCGGAAGAGGCCAAGAAGCGCCACAAGTCGGCCAAGGAACGCATCGGCGAGCTGACGGCCAAGGCGCGTAGTGCCGAGCGTGAGCTTGAGACGGAGCGGGCACAGCGCGCCGAACTCGAACGCAGGATCGCCGCACTGGAAAGCGGCCACAAGCCCGACGTGCAGCAGCCCGCCGCATTACAACCGCCGAACCCGAACGACTATGAGTTCGGCGAGGATGATCCGAAATATGATCGCGACCTGATTCGTTACGAGCTGAAAAAGGAAATTGCCGACGAGCGGGCTGCGGCGACCGAAAAGGAAACCGAGGCAGCGAAGAAAGCCCGTGCCAAGGAAGTCGGCGACAAGCTCGATGCCGACTGGCAAACGATGCAGGCACGAGGCGCGGAGAAATATGAGGACTTCACCGACAAGGTAGGGTCGCTCAAGGTTGCCGAGCCGATCCTTGCGTTCGCAATTCAAGCCTCACCCGTTGGCGACGAGGCGGCTTACTATCTCGCCAGCAACCCGCACGAGGCTGAGCTGATCCAGGCACAGATTGCGGCCGGTGATGTTATCGGGGCCGCAAAGGCGTTCGGCGAGATCGAGGGCGCATCACTCGACGCGGCTCCCGTTCGTCCGACCAACGGCAATCCGCTTGATCTCGCATTGTATGCGGGCCGTCTCAAGGCGTTCAAGTCCAAGGAGGCCAAGCCCAAGGGCAAGCTCGCCACGGACGCGCCAGAACCGCCGTCGCAGCGCGTTCGCGGGGCGTCGGGACAGTTCGAGCCGGATTGGTCGGACGAGAACGCGGACTTGAGCAAGCTCGGGAAGCTGCTCGGGTGAACGAGTTCCGCGCCCGCATTCGCCGCGTTCGCATGAAGGGCGGCGGTGCGGACGTGCATATCGTTGAAGGCTTCACACCGCCACCGGACGGCGATGAGAGTGTTGAGGCCACGCTTTGCAGGACAGCTCGCGAGTATGTCGAGGACGGCTCGCTCGCCGCATTCATGCTTATCGGCTTTGCGCCTGACGGGCGCGTTCTCTTCAACTGGCGCTACACCGACGACTGCCCAATGGCGCGAACGCTGATGCCGTCATACATGGCCGAACTTGCGCGCCGCTATGTCGTCACGCGCGAAGAGGCGAGTGCTCGGTTTAAAGACATGTTCGAGTGGGTCGAGTGACTGACCATATCCGCCTTGTGACCGAAAACGGGCAACCGGCGCTTACAGTCGGCCCGCTCGCCGATGTTGGGAGCGAGGCGCGAGCATTTGCCGACGAAGTGGATGACGGACAGCTAGGCCGTGTGGATTCGGCAATCGTGATTACGGCGGGCACGCAGCTCGCAACCCATTATTGGGGCCACGGGATGGACCTGATTACCGCGATTGGCGTGCTTGAGGCGGCGAAACAGCACATCGTGCGGAAGATATTGGGCGAGGATTAGCCCCGCCGCATTTCACTAACCTTCCAGAGCCCCGTCCCCTGCTATAACCACGCCCACGCGGCGGCGAGCCTTACGGGAAGGCAACCCGCGAACCGCGCTTGAGAACCAGGGCAGCGCACCCCGCACCCGCGCCCCGGTGAGAACCGCCCTTCGAGGCGCTTTCGCTCAACAATCGGGCCTCTGAGCCCTGACGTGGGGATTTTCTTCAATGGCAACCGTAACCGTCAAGCAGTCGGCGCTTGTCCTCAACACCTTCATGGCGAAGCTCCAGAACGAGCTGGTCGCCGCCGATGTCGTGACTTGGAAAGAGCACGACGCGGAGATGGATGACCGCAACGGAATGCAGGTCATCGAGCAGGTCGGCCCGAAATACAAGATCACCCAGACCTCGAACGGCGTGAAGGACTTGTCCTCGGGCGTCGATGACAGCGTGTTCGGCTCGGAAATCTTCAAGATCACCGAGACCTTCAACGCGAACATGGGCTGGGGCGATTTCGTCAAGATTCGCGACGTTGGCGAGGCTCGTGAGAGCGAGGCGCTGATGGGTGCTGCGGCCGACATGGCGAACGCGATCGACGCCTACGTTCTCGGCGTCGCGGTCAAATGCTCGAACTCCTGGGTCGGCACGCTCGGCAACAACATCGACGACACTGACGAGGTTGTGACCGCCTACACTCGCCTCCGCGAGCAGGGCGTTCCCGACAGCGATCTTCGCGCCGTGATGAACTTCAAGGACCGTCAGGGCCTTGGCGATCAGGTGTTGAACCTTGCGGGTCCGGGCGAAGAGGCGGGCAAGGCGCTCCGCACCGGCTTCTCGGGCAATGTCGGCGGGGTTCCGACGCTGTTTACGCAGCAGCTCCCGTCGCTCACGATGGGCAGCCGCGCCGGCACCATCCTCGTCAACGGCGCGTCGCAGAACGTCAACTACAAGGACGTGGCGACTTCGGCGGCTCCGGGCCAGTATATGACCCAGACCATCGCGATCGACGGCCTCACCGGGGCCACCGACACGATCAAGGCCGGCGAAGTGTTCACCATCGCGGGCGTCTATGCCTACGACAACCGCAAGCAGGCTGCTCTGGACTACCTTCAGCAGTTCACGGTGGTTTCGGACGCGACTGCCGCGACCAACGCGGTTGCCGCTCTCCGCATCTTCCCGGCGATCATCGTTGCTGGTTCGGGATCGGGCGGCGACGTGAACGTGAACACCGCTCACGCGACTGTCTCGGCGGCTCCTGCCGACAATGCGGCGATCACCTTCCTCGGAACGGCGTCCACGGCTTACACGCCGCGCGCCATCATCCAGAAGCAGGCGGTCGTCGTGGATACTGCCCCGCTGATCCTCCCGGCGACCGGGACGGCAATGCGGCGCAAGCTCCAGAAGGTGCCGCTCTCGGTTCGCATGTGGCAGCACAGCGACTTTGCGACGGGCGCTCACAGCATCCGCTTCGACTGCGCGCTCACGGCCAACGTCCGCGACCGTATGCGCGTCTGCCGCTTCAACGGCTCGTAACGACAAGGCGGGGCGGCTTCGGTCGCCCCGTCGCTTCCCCATCAACATAAGGAACAGCGGGAATGCACACACGCGAAGTCTGGTCCCCGAAGGCGATGGACGCCAGCGGCGTTCTCATCGGGGAAACGGGAGGCGCGGTCGGCGGCTTCCTCTGCACCAGCTCTACCTCTGGCACGCTCCAGATCATCGCCGGCATCGCATCGGACGGCACGATCGACATCGTTGCGGAAATGTCGGTTACGGCGGGGACATACTACCGCCTCGGCTATTATTGTTCGGGCGGGGCTTACGCGGTCCTGACTTCCGCCGCCGGCACGTTCCAGGTCTAAGCCTGTGACGCTTGCCAGCGCGATCATCACCCGCGCATATCGGCGGACGAACATCATCCCTTTGGTCGCCACTCCATCAACGGCGCAGCAGACCGAAGCGCTCGACATGCTCAACCCGATCATCCTCTCGACGATCGGCTATGAGGCGGGGCAGGAGCTGCGCGACCTCAACATCGGCGGCGACTACGATCAGTCGCAATCCGTCGCGACGTGGGTTCCGGAGAATAGCCGGCTGATCCTCAATCTGTCGTCGGCGGAAACGCTCAACCTCGATCCTCAACCATATGAGGGTCAGCGGCTCGCCTTTGCCGACGCCGGAAACAATCTCGCTACCTATAACCTGACGCTAGACGGCAACGGACGCACCATCGAAGGCTCGGCAACCCTAACCCTTTCGACCGATGGCGACACGCGGCAATGGCTTTACCGCGCCGACACCGCGAATTGGGTGAAGATCAACACGCTCGCTGAGTCGGACGAGATGCCGCTGCCGAGTGAGTTCGATCCCTATTTCGTGGCGATGCTCGCGATGGAGCTGAACCCTTCATATGGGCTCGGGATGACGGCGGAATCGCAGGCCGTTCTCAGCCGCACGCGGGCGCAAATCCAGGCGCGCTACCGCAAGCCGATGCGCCGGAACGAGCCGATGCTTGGCCTGTTCCATCAGAGGCGGGGTTATTATTCCGAGACCAGCACGGCCTTCAACTTCGGGAGGCCGTAAGTGGCCCTGACCAGCATCCCGCTCGGCATCCGCTCATGGGTCCGCAATCGCGGCGACGAGCCCGCTTGGGTGCTCACCAACCTGTTCTTCGAAACCAACCCCGGCAACGGCTCGGAGCATAGCGCGCTGATCGAACGGCCAGCATTGGTCAACTTCCTCGAAGCCGGGGATGGACCGGGGCGGCGGCTCTATCGCCAACCGGGCTTTTCCAATGGCGACCTGTTCCACGTCTCGGGGACCGAACTTTACAATCATCACATGGAAGTGAACCGCACGGTCACTTCGACGCAGATCGTCGGCCTGATCGACGGCGACGGAACACCCGACATGGCCGCGACCTATGATTACCTGTTCATCACGGATGGGGTGACGCTGCAATACACCGATGGTTCGTCCGACCTGGTTGCAATCGACACGCCTGACGACATTCCAATGGTCAGCCTCGACGTGTTCGACACTTATGTGATGTGCGTCCAGAACAACTCGGATCGCTTCTACTGGATCAATCCCGGCGAGCTGACGATCGACCCTCTGAACTTCGCCACCGCCGAGAGACTACCGGATGCTGTGTTGCAGGTCCGCGCGGTCGGCGATGAGTTTTGGCTGTTGGGTGAAAAAAGCATCGAGCCGTGGCGGGCTACGGGAGACCCTGACGCGCCGTTCCAGCGGATCGAGGGACGCCGGTTCGACTTCGGCATCTTCGACGGGACCGCCGTTCGCCTTCCCGATAGCAGCGTCATCGCGGTTTCGGATCAGGGCACGGTTTACAATATCGCGGGACAGCCCGTGCCGATCAGCGATCCCTCGGTCGCCGAGTCCGTGCGCGACGCGATTTTCGCGGCAATCGAGGCGGGGGCGTAACATGAGACTTTGGGAGGACGGGTTCGATCATTACGGGACGGACCCCGACAATCTGCTCGACGGCTCGTATGCTGCGAGCGGTAGCGCCATATCGATCCTCCCCTCGACAGCCCAAGCGGCAACGGGGACGCACTCATTCTTCTTCGGCGGCACGGCGTTCAATGATTTTGGCGCGGGCACGCTTCGCAAGGTGCTGACCAATTCGGTAACGGGCCTCGGCAAAACATGCCGGGTTTACATGCCCGCCTTGCCGACGAGCACGGTATGTTTTCCCGTCATCATGGCGACCCCGACGGCGGCGACCAATCGCTACCACATTGCGGTCGGCATCGATACCAACGGAGCATTCAAGGTCTATCGCGGAATGTTCCTCGGCGGGTCGAGTTCTAGCCCCGGAACCCTGCTCTACACTAGCGATCCGCTCCTCGTCGCGGGCGCATGGAACCACATCGAAATCCAGATCGGCTACAGCGACACCGCAGGCTTCATCCGCATTGCCGTCAATGGAGTTCACAGGGTCGAGCAGACGGGATTGGACACGCTTTACAACGCCGACCCTGTGCTAAGCGATTCGACGTTCATCTACAGTTCTTCGAGCGCGACCTCGGGGACGTTCTACTTCGACGATTATATTCTTTACGATTTCACCGGGGACAGCGCGGTCGATACCGATTTCTGCCCGCAAATGGATGGGTCGAAGCCCACCAACTATATCGGCGAACTTCAAGTGTGGCCGCTGTTTCCCAATGGCGACACAGCGGAAGCCGATTGGGCAAAATCGACCGGGACAAGCGGCTACGCGCTGATCGACGAACCTTCGCCAGACGATGCCGATTACATCTCCTCTTCGGCCGCCGCCGACCTTTCCGAGTTCGACCTTGAGGACTTGCCGGAAGAGATCACATACATTCGCGGGCTCGGCATCCACCAAAGGCTGAGCAAGTCGGATTCCGGCGCGGCGTTCACCAAGGCGGGCATGAAGTCCGTTGCCGCCACGACTGATGCCGACGAGCGGCCCATCACGGTAGCGCCGACCTACTGGCGCGACACTGTTGACGTTGACCCCAATTCATCGGCGCGATGGACGCGCGACAGTCTAAACGCGGCGTGGCTGCGTATGACGCGGAGTGTGTGAGGTTGTGCCGTGACCGACGCCCGACTGACCCAGGCGGTCGTTTATGCGCTGGCCGCCCAGCCGGCGGCGGAAGCGCGCCTATCGCAAGCGCCCGTGCTCGCCGTCTCGGCTGGCGAAACCTCGACCGGACTTCCGGTCTATGTGCATCAGGTCGTCGCCTATGCCCTGGTCAGGAGCAATCGTGACCGCATGGACCTGAGAGCATGGCCTTTGCTGCAAGACGATCATGTGTTCTACGGCCTCCAGCTCGGGAGCGCCGGCACCATCGTCGTTGACCGCCTCACCGGGCAATGGACGCGGTGGAAGTCGCCTGACCAGGCATATCTCCGCGTCAACGATGCCGTGGATTGGGAGGGCTACAACCTCGGCTGCGATACCGAAAGCGGGATCGTGTGGAAGTTCGACCCCACGGGGCGGCTCGACAATGGCGATACGCCAATCACTTCGCAGGTGACGGGGCAGGTGACGGTAAGGATGCGACAGGCTCGCCCCTGCTACATGGCCGAGCTTGCGGTGAGTGAAGCCGAGCCCTCGGCTGCGGGAACGACGATCAGCTTGAGGACGAGCGATGACGGCGGCGCGAGCTATGTGAACCACGGTTCGGTCACGGCGGAAGCGACCGGCACATCAACGCTGTTCCGCTGGTATGGGCTTGGGCTGATGACCGCGCCGGGGCGGATATTCGAGATAATTTCAACTGGATATTGCCGTCGCATTGACGGATTCGATTGCGAGCTTGGCGATGGCTAGCACGCAACTTTCGCCGCTTCATCACAACGTCCCGATTGTCGATCCCGAGACCGGCAACCCGACGCCGTTTTTCCAGCAGATGATCCAGCAGCTCCTGAATGAAAAAGGGGTGACGGACGATCTTGCCGATGGCGCGATACAGCCTGGAACGGTGACGACAAGCGGCCTCACAGCGGCGGCACAACGGCTGCTCGGTAACAAGGAATCGACGGCCGGCGCAATCGAGGAGCTGACGCTTTCACAGGCGCTCGACCTGATCGGCTCGGCCGCTCGGGGTGATCTTCTGTTTCGCGGAGCAGCGGGGTGGCAGAGGCTTGCGGCGGGGACCAGCGGACAGTTCCTCAAGACGCTAGGCGCCGGGGCTGACCCGGCATGGGATACGGCGGGAGGGGGGAGCGGTTGGGAGCTCGCCGGCTCGTGGGACCAGTCGATCGACGGCAACAAGACGAATATCGACTTCACGGGGCTCGGGGGCGCCCAAGACATCCTGCTGATCGTCCGCAACGTGACTCAATCGGTGTCAGGGCAGGTGGCTGCCCGCGTCAGCGTGGACGACGGGGCGTCGTTCTTCAGCACTTCCGGCAACTATGTGATCCCGACCACTGCCGGTGTCGAATCCAACAGCTCGGCGATGCTCGAATTCTTCACACCAGGGGCGACGGCGGCCAGGACGGGCGCGGCCATGATCCAGGCGGCCAATGTGAACGGCAGCCTGAAGGCGGGGCTTAACATCACGTCTTGCGCCAACCATCGCATCTTCGTCGGGTCAACCTCACCCATCAACGCGGTGCGGGTTTACTCCTCCGGCGACGGCACGATCGGCGGTGCCGGAGGGAAGATTTATTGCCTGGTCAGAAGGTAGCGGTCGTCCGGATGAGTCCGACGCGGCGCTCGATGACGGCGCGCCGAGGAAAGCGCTCTGCGATCGCTTGCCAGCATCGCTCCATGTCATCCGAGAAATTGATGTCGTCGAACAGGATATATCCGCCCGGTTTCATCGTCGGGAGCAATGTCGAGAGTTGCTTGAACACCCATTCGGAACGGTGGACGCCGTCCACGAATGCGATGTCAGCCTTTACGGACGTATGTAATTGATAACCCGTTCATTTGATATCGAGACTGCAAGAAATGCAGCGGCTAATGAAAGGCAATCCAGATAATCACCGCCCATAGGGGGATGCTCAGGATCACGCCGAGGACGTAGCCCTTGAAGAAGCGTGAGCCGACATGCTCCTGACGGGGGACAAAGGACTTGGGCATGGTCAGCAGACTCTCCTGTAGGAGCGGAGACGGGTGCTCTGACGCCACAAGCCGTAGCAACGGAGATACCCCGGCGGCATAAGAGCGGCGGCCGTGGAGCCGAGGACGGGGCGATGATCGACGATCAGCAGGTCAGGCCGCTTCGCCAGATCGGGTGCGACGATCCGGCGGGCATCAGGAAGAAGCGCGGGGTTCCTGATGACGGCATTGACCTGCCAGGTGGAGAACTGGTGCAAGCCCCATCGAAAGCCATGCTCCTCGACCATCGGCCATGCCGCCGATGGGTTGGAAGCGAGGACGATCACCGACGAACCGCGAGGGATGCCGGCGAAGTGGAACTCGGCTTCCGCGCGCCACGGGTTCACATAGAAGCCGAACGGCCAGCAGCAGAGGACCACCGTGCCGACGAGCAGCCCGTCCGCCCAGGGAGAGTCCCGAAGGCGCACGAGTTCGACGATGGCGGCCAAGGCAAGCAACCCGCGCGCCGGCAAGGAATGATAGGCAAAGCCCTTGTCCTGGATCAGCACGGCAGGGACGAACGCGAGCGAGGCGAGCACGAGCGCCCGCGTCTCGATTGATCCCTTTCGCCGTCCGCCCCACGCGCCGGCAGCGGCAAGGACGAAGGCGGCGGCGAGCATGATATAGTTCGGATGGGCCTGCCCGAATGCGCCGTAGAAGCGCATGACGATCGGTAGCGCGACCATGAAGTAGGCGGGTGCGAAGATTGGGATGGCGGCGGCATAGGCCAGCCCGCCAAGGGCCAGCGTCACGGTCTCAGCGCGGACGTGGCCGCCACGGTGGACGAGCAGCTCCAGCGCGAGCGGCACGAGCAGGAAGTGCGGCTTGAGGCAGATGCCGAGTGCGGCGAGCAGTCCAACCAGGACCGGGAAGCGCGGAGTTTCGCGGCGGGCGCGCGTGGCGACAGCGAAAACATACGGGATGGTGGCAAGAAGGGTGAAGTGCTCGCGCTGGCCGAAGTCATGGAGCGGGACCAGAAGTATAACGGCGGCGGCTGGCAGCCTGAACCGTGGCGGGGTCAGGAACAGAGAGACAGCCATCGTCGCAATGAAGAAGCCGATGACGGTCAGGCGCGGGTCTGCCCCAAGCGCGGCGAGCGGCTCGGCTATCCAGAACCACAGCGGCGGATTGACCTCGATGATATCGAGGTAAAGCTCGGCACCGCCAAGCATCTGTCGCCCTAGCCATATCTGCCAGATAGCATCGTGGGTGATGGGAAGCAGGAAGAGTGCCGGAGCGCCGAGTGCCAACACAACCCACGGCAGCCAGAACGCACGAACCGGCGGTGCGCTGACGATCGGTTCGTGCTTCACTCTGCCCCCAACTCCAGAACGCCGAGCGAGCCTAACGACAATTTAATGCTGCTGCAAAGGCATAAGCGCGAACCTAAATCACTTCATCGCCGTGCTACCGTGCCGGAATGAGCCATTTCGACCCGCAAACACCGGAAGAGACCGCTGCCCGTCTTGCAGACATTCGGACGAAGCTCGCCACGCGCACCAACCGCGACGGCACGCCCAAGGCGGGCTTCAAGGCCAATGTCGAAGCGGTCAAAGCGGAAATCGCACGGCTGGAAGCGCTACAGGGTGACGCCGCTTAGGGTCACTGAGCCGATAGAGCTTGCATCGCTCCTAGCGGCAAATGTCCCGAAGGAATGGCGTGACAAGCCTTTCTCAGCGACACACTGGCTTAGCGATCCGCGCAACATCGCATTACGCATCGGTCCCGACCTGAGCATGTTCGACCATCTCGGGCCGAATATCTACATGGGTCATAGCTGGTTTGCGACGCGAGGAAGAACGGCACTGGCGCACGGGCGGGCAATGCTTGACGCGATGTTCCATGATTACGGGGCCGAGCTGATCCGAGGGGAAACACCGGAAACGAAACCCGCCGCGCTGATGTTCGCGAAGCTGTTGGGATTCACCGTCACCGGAGAGGCAATCCGACCCATCGGGAAAGTGACGCTGAGCGAGCTGCGTTTCACTAACCTTCCTGCCCTCAAGTCTGTGGCATAAGCAGATATTCGCTCGCCTCGCCCGAGGCTTCTGAGCGCTCCACCGTTGGCATTCGGAGCGACCCTTGGGCGACATCTTCCACAAGATTTTCGGCGGTTCCAGCTCGAAGCAAAAGAGCGAAAGCGGCAACCTCGCTTATCCGCAGATCACACAGGATTTCGGCAGTTCGTCGGGACAGTTCGGCGACGTTACCGGAAGCCTCGGCAATATCCTCGGTCTCGGCACCGACGATCCGCTCCAGTCCTTTTACGACAAGGGCGGCGGCGACTTCCTTCTGAACCAGGGGCTCGACGGGCTCACCAACCGCTACGCTTCTCTAGGATTGTCGCGTTCCGGCGCGGCGATGAAGGGGATGGAGAAGTTTCGCGAGGGGCTCGCGTCCACTTACCTCAACGATTATCTCGGGCATCTGTCTGACCTCGCCAAGCTCGACCTCGGCGCGGGCGGCCTCATTTCCGACGCCGGCCAATACTCGAAGGGTTCGGGCAAGAGCGACAGCGAGACCGGCAACTTCGGCAAGTTCCTCGGCGCGCTGATGGCGTGCGACCGCCGCCTCAAGACGAACGTGGAACGGGTGGCGACGCTTCCCGATGGGCTCCCGATTTACGCCTTCGGTTATGTTGAAGGGCACGGACTTCCCGAAGGCCGTCACGCTGGCCCGATGGCGGATGAAGTCGCCGAATACCAGCCTTGGGCGCTCGGCCCCGAAATCGAGGGGTATCAGACGATCATCCCCGCGCTTCTCAACGTCGAGCCCGATCCAGCTCAAGTCGCGAGGTTCATGTAATGGGCGATATCTTCAGCAGCCTCGGAACCGCAATGCAGGCGGGCGGCGCACCGACGCCTTCTGACGGCAGCACGATGGGCAATGTCGGCTCTGCTCTCCAGCAGGCGATGAACCAGGCTCCCCCGCCTCCCCAGGCACAGCAGTTCGATCCCAATTACGGCATTCAGCAGCGCCCGCGAACCTTCGGCGAGTTCATTCAGGCCATGCTTCAGAGCATCCGCTAGATGTTCTCGCTTTCGGACGCATTCTCTGCGTTTCAACCCGAAGCGCCGAACGTTCCCGATGGAAGCGGGATTGCGGACGCACTCGCGCGCAACGCACAGCTCGGGCAAATTCGCAGCGTCATCGGCGAGGCGATGCAGCAGGCCGCGCCTGTCCAGATAGCGCAGCAGCAATCTCCACAGCGGCGCGGCGGGCTCGGCAACATTCTCGGCCGCATTGGCGATGCGCTGCTTGTCGCGAACGGCGGCGAGCCGGCTTACGCCAACAAGCTCAAGGCTCGCGAGATGGGCGGGGCCGTCGCCAACTATCTCGGCAACACCGACGCGATCCTCGCATCCATTTTCCAGCAAGACCCGCAAGCCGGTCTCGCGCTCTACAAGATGAAGCACCCGGAAGCCGCGCAGGCTCCCGACATCATCCGTGAGATGACGGCGGCTGGCATTGATCCCGCTTCCGACGAGGGCAAGGCGATCATTCGCGGGCATCTCACCAAGGACGGGGCCGCAGAGCCCAACTTCGTTCGTGAATTGCAGGCGCTCGGTATCGATCCACACTCTCCGCAGGCATTGGAGCTTTACTACGGCCGCAATTCCCCGGCGGGCTATCTGCTGAAACCGCCTTCGGTCGGCGCAACCCCGGCTCAGTCGGTTC
Organism: Sphingomonas segetis; assembly: GCF_009720245.1. Taxonomy (GTDB): domain Bacteria; phylum Pseudomonadota; class Alphaproteobacteria; order Sphingomonadales; family Sphingomonadaceae; genus Sphingomicrobium; species Sphingomicrobium segetis. The sequence goes on from NZ_WJSQ01000003.1 coordinate 34,149, forward strand.
CCGTGGTCAACACCGAGGAAGAGTATAACGCGCTTCCCGCCGGCACGCGCTACCGGGATTCGCAGGGCAACATCGGCATCAAGGGAGGTGCGACGGCTTCAACCCCGTCGCATGGCTTTTGATAGTCTGATGGACGCTGTGATCCAGCAGGAAAGCCACGGCAACGGAACCGCCGTGAGCCCGAAAGGCGCATTGGGCTCGACGCAGCTCATGCCGGGAACCGCGAAGGAAATGGCGACCAAGCTGGGCTTGCCGTTTCGGCCCGACATGCTGCGCTCGAACGATCCCGGCGCTCTGAAATACCAGCGGGCGTTGGCCTCAGCCTATCTCCGCGAAGGGCTGGAAAGGACCGGCAACATCACTGACGCGCTGCATTACTACCACGGCGGGCCTGACCGCTCGCAGTGGGGGCCGCTGACCCGCGCCTACGCCAACGAAGTCCTTGCGAGGCTCCAGTAATGGCCGGCCCGTTCACCGTCCCCGACAGCGACCGGATCGACCTCACTCCCCCTACGGGAATGACAATCGAGCCGTTGCCCGAAAAGCCCAGGCAGCCGACGCCGCAAACCCCGGCACAGGCGGCCAAGGACGAGCTTGAAGTCGAGAAGCTGCGGCGTGACCTCGCAAAGACACCCGAAACCGATCCGGCGCTGGCGCAGTCGATCAAGGGCCTCGGCCTCGACGAATGGCTTACCAACGTCACTCGCGCCCGCAAGCAGATCGACACGGGCTTTGCGACGGGCGTTCTCGGCTCGCTCGCCGGTCATTTCCCCGGCACGCCGCGCAAGGACTTCCTCGGCGCGCTTGAGGGCATCAAGGGCGCGTCCATTCTCGAAAAGCTCCAGGCGCTGCGCGAGCAAAGCAAGACCGGCGCATCTGGAATGGGGTCGCTGACCGAGCAGGAAGGCGAGCGGCTCGCCAACTCCATCGCGTCTCTCAGCCCCGACATGAGCGCCGACGAACTCAAGACGAGCCTCGATATTGTCGAGCGCCACGCGAAGGCGCTGAAGGCGATTGGCGAGGGCAAGAACCCGACCGATCCGGAAGTGCAAAAGGAATACGGGATTGCCCCGCTTCCCGATGCAAAACCGGCCATCGATCCGAACCCGATCGCACGCGGTGGCGACGGCGAGCAGGGACCGACGCTCACCCCGTCTGCCGGTCAAACCCGCGCTGTCATCGATCCCAAACAGCAGGAGCTTGGCAACAAGATTGCCTCCCTGATGAGCAAGGGAGCGGATCGCAACACGATCCTTGGCTTTGCGGTTCGCGCGTCTCCCAAGCTCCGCACCGATCCGAAGTTCCGCGCTTGGGTCGATCAGGCTTTGGCGTATCGGCAAAAGCACCCCGGCGCGAAGTTCGGTGTCGATCCGACATTCTACACGACAGACGTTCCGCTTTCCGCTGGCGAGCAGGTTGCGAACGACATCGCCCAGAGCGCTCCCGGCGCGGCGATCATGGAAGCCGGCAACGCGGCGACCGCTGGATTGGTCGGGCCGCTTACCGGCAAGACGGACGAGATCAACCGCGCACTTGGCGTTGCGGAACAGCAGCACCCCAACGCCTCTCTTGCGGGAACGCTTGCCGGCGGCGCGACCGCTGCCCTTGGCCTCGAAAGCGTCCTTGGCAAGCTCGGCATGGCACCGGGGCTTCTGAGAGGCGCTCTTGCCGACAGCGCTTACGGTGGAGCCGCCGGTGGCGCGACGGGCGACCAAAGCACGGCAGCGAATATCCTCAACGGAGCACTCGTCGGGGCTGGCGGAAGTCTCGCCGGCCAAGCCTTGCTGAAGGTTCCCGGCGCACTCGCCAGGGGGGTGACTTCGCCGACGATCAACGCGGTCGCAAAGGAAGAAGTGCCGCTCACCATCGGGCAGGCGCTTAGTCAGTCGGGAACGGCGGGCAAGGCCCTGAAGAGCGCCGAGGACCGTCTGAGCGGAATCCCCATCGTCGGCGATGCGATCAACGCTCGCCGAATCGAGGGATTGCAGAAGATGAACAGCCGCGCGTTCGACCGCGCGCTTGAGCCGATCAAGGGCAATGCCGGCGGCAAGTTCGGCGAAGAGGCTGTCGCGGACGCACAGGCGCAAGTCGGGCAGGCGTTCCAGAAAGCGTTGGGCGGCAAGGTCGCGTCGGTCGATCATCCGTTCATCGCGGAAGCGACGCAGGCGCAGCGGGCGATCCAGAAGCTCCCACCGAGCGTCGCACCTGACGTTCAGAACCTCGTGGACTCCGCGATCAACGATTATGTCGATCCCGCCACGCTCAGCGTTCGCGGCGAGGACGTTCAGCCGCTTCTTCAAGAGCTGGAGGGCATCAAGTCCTCCTACTATTCACAGAAGCACCCGGCTCAGAAGCGCATCGGCGATGCCGTCGATAAGATGATCGATGCGGTCGAGGGCATTTTCCAGCGCCAGCACCCCGGAACCATCGCCGATTATGACGCGGCCAAAAAGGCGTTCAAGCGCGTCTCGACGCTGGAGAATGCGGTCCTTGCCGCCAAGAACACGTCACAGGACGGCAACGCGCTGTTCACGTCCGCGCAGCTCGGCACCGCCGACAAGGCGAACACGATCAAATATGGCGGGCGGCACGCGGCTGCGGCCGGCAAGAGCGAGTTCCACGATTTCCAGCGCAACATGCAGGAAGTCTTGCCGAGCAAGGTTCCCGACAGCGGCACGGCGGGGCGGCTTGTGCTCCCGGCGCTCGCCATCGGAGCCGGAACCGGAGCGGGCGCGGGAAGCGGATATACCGGCACTGGCCTGACGCTCGGCGGGCTGATCGCGCTTGCCTATACCAAGGCGGGCCAACGGGCGCTTGTCGGAAGCATCACGGGGCGCGGGCCGGCAGCTCAGGCGGTCGGCAAGGCGCTCGGCAAGGCTGGCAGGGTTACGGGCGCGGTAGGCGCTCAGGCGGCTTTGGCGAAGCCCCATGACTAGATTTCCCGAACCACTTGTAGAGCGGTCCATTGGGGTTAGCGGGGATCAGGTCTTTGCCGGTGACGAGCTTGTAACCGCCCTGGATAGCCGCTGCCAAAGCGGTGCTCAGGAATATCTCAAGGGAAGTCATCGCGCCCTTCATACCACTCCGATCCGCGAAGTGGAACCATAACCATGAGCGGGGGGAAGTTGCGTGCATGACCATCGCATCCTTGATACGGGGGCGGCGGCTTTTGCCGTAATCGCCGGGATCAGTTTCTGGCAGGGCATCGCCTTGGCGGTGACAATCCTTGCCGGCCTGATCTCGATTACGCTCGGCGCAATCCGCATCCACGACCGCCTCAGATACGGGCCTTCGCGATGAGCCGCGAAGAGGCAATCCGCGATGCCGTGCTCCGGTTTCAGGAGCGTTACTCACCGCAGTTCCCGCTCGCAGTCGAAGCGCTCCGCAATGCCGAGCGCGTGTGGAACGAGGCGATTGCCGAGCCGATCCCCGAAAAGATTGCAAGCGTGCTGCGGAGGCTCGCGTGAATGGGGTGGATCGGCGCGCTTCTGGCTCCACGCGCCTACACGCCAAGGCCGGGGGGCGCTGTGAGCGCCGTTGACGACATGCTCGACGCACTCCTGAAGCGCGAGGGGGGCTATGTTAATTCTCCCTACGACAAGGGCGGCCCCACCAATTTCGGCATTACGCAGCAGACCGCGAAAGCCTTTGGCTACACCGGGGATATGCGCCTGCTCACCCGCGACAAGGCGCTGGAAATCTATCGCCAGCAATACTGGATCGATCCCAAGTTCTACGATGTGAGCCTTCGCTACCAGAGGCTCGCCGAAAAGCTGTTCGACTGCGGCGTCAACATGGGGCCGAAGGTCGCAACGCGGTTCCTGCAAAGGGCATTGAACGGCCTTAACCGTGGGGCCTCGGGCTATCCCGACATGATCGAGGACGGCCAGATCGGGCATCTCACGCTGTCGGCTTTGGACGCATACAAGCAGCAGCGCGGGGACGCCGGGGAGCAGGTTCTTCTCAAGCTCGTCAACGGCCAGCAGGCGGTGCGCTACCTGGAGATTTGCGAGCGCGACCATAACCAAGAGCAGTTTCTTTATGGCTGGGCGGCAAACCGGCTGGAGCTGGTGCATTGATCCCGCCCTCCACCTTCGCGGAGAGCGAGCGCCGCTATTTCGGGCGGTGGATGATCGGGGCCGGGGTTTGTTACGGCATCGCCGCAATCGCCGCCGGCTCCCTGATCGTGTGGGGCAACTGGCCTCCTGAACTCGCCAAGCTGCGTCTCATCGCTTTGTGGAGCGCGATGGGCGGGGCCGTGCTCGGCTCAATAGCGGTCACGATTGCGATGGCTGTCGGCGGGCCGGTGGGGCGGTTCTCAGTTCGAGCGGGAAAAGACGGAGCCGAGCTTTCGGCAGAAGGGGACGGCAATGCTGCGTAGTGGAATCCTCGCGCTGGCATTGGCCGCGCCGCAACCTGTCTATTCACCTATCTCGTTCGTCCAGTATCCGATGGTGCACCGGGTCGATTGCGCGGAAGGGCGGGGCACAGCGTTCCGGGCCGGGGCAAACCACTGGATCAGTGTCGCACATGTAACCGCGATGCACAATTGCAGGATCGACGGCGCACCGATCACCGTGACCGAGCAGGACGGGGTGAACGACTTCTCCCGCCTCGACACGGCAACCGGCGCTCCCAACGGGTTCAGGATCAACTGTCACGGCTTCGTTCCGGGGCAATGGTATTGGGCGGTCGGCCATGCGGGGGGCGCACCGTGGCAGACCGCGCTCGCGGTTTATGCGACCTATGCCAAGGCCCCTGATGGCAAGCGCGTCCTGATCGGCCCCAACGATTTCATTCCGGGAATGAGCGGCGGGCCTGTGATGAACGAGGCCGGCGAGGTTGTCGGCACGGTCAATGCCTATGTGCCGGGGACGCCGATCAGCCTTTCGAGGGAATTAAAGGACACAAGCGCTTGCGGGGCGGACATTGCTTAGCGCGCTCTGGCTTCTGGCGGGGCGAGCAGGTTCAGCCGCGCTCACCTGGTTATCGCACCGGAGCTTCTGGCAGCTCGTCTGTATCGGGCTCTGCGCCATACTTGTATTGCAGCGCTTTCAGCTCGCCGACGCACGCCACGACCGCGATGCATGGCACCGGCAATATGACACGGTGCACGCGCAGCTTGAGGCGATCTCGTCAAAGCGGAACGAACAGAAGGTCGAGACGCAAGAGCGGATCAAGGTGGTCACGCGCACCATCCATGACGCGGACGGGAAAGCGAAAGAGGTAGAGACACAGCCTCTACCGGAACAGTGCCACGGGGTTACGCCGAGCGGGGTAAGGGGCGCGGACCTGTGAGTGGTTGCGGCACCGACTTTGAGACGCCCGCCGCTCGTGAAGCTTCGCCGCCAGCGGGACACGTATTCGGCTCACTCGAAGCGCGTTCCTCAGAACCGCCGCAACCAACTACTGCGCTACCACAAAAAGCTGCCAATAACAAGCGGATTGCGCTATGAGGATGCCTGCAGAAAACACGCTTCCGCGGCCGGGGGAAAACCTGAAAAAAGCGCGGATTTGCGCCAATTTGAAGCCTGCAGGAATTGTTCTCGCGGCCGCTCTCGCCCTAACCGGCTGCGCTCACACGCGGTTCGTGCAAACTTACTGCCTGACCCGCGCTCAATACGAGCAGCTCAAGGCGCAACAGCCGCCCAAGGTTCACGGGTCACTCACCGGCCAAGCCGACCGCGACACGCAAATCCTCGCGGGAAGTCTGATTAGAGTTCGCGCCTATAGCGACGGCCTTTTGACCATTCTCGCCGGCTGCGTCGAGAGCAGTCCGAAGTGAACATCTTCGCCGAGCTTCAACTGCCCCATGCCGATGAGCTCAAGGCGTTGGCCGAGATGAAGCTGCGCGGCCTGTTCCCGCACGTCTCATGGCCGGAACTGTGCGCGTTGCTCACAGGCCACTGCAAGCGCTGCAAGGGATGGGGCGAACAAGACCCGCACACCTATCGGGTCAGTCCATGCCCTGAATGTGCGAATACGGAAGCTGCGCCTCAATAGGGCGCGAGCGGGGGACTTCATGTGCTTTCAGCCGAACAGCTCAAGCCGGTATATGAGCGCAACGGGCGCAACGCCCAGCGCACCGCCGACGAACTCGGCATCGCCGCCAGCACGCTAAAGGGCTGGCCATCATACCGGGAAATCCGAAGCCCGTTCATCGTCACCGGGCGAACCACCCTCACCAATCTACAGACCGGCGAGCAGGTTCTTCAGTGGGAGCGCGAAAGCCTAGACCGGGAGCGGGAAGAGGAAGCCCGCCGCGCCGCCTTTGAAGCGCTCGCCGCCGAGCTTCCCCGAGTTCCCCCCTCGCAAGCGCCCCGCGCATCTGAGGCGCTCTTGGCGACCGTCTACACCCTGACGGACTGCCATGTCGGCGCACTCGCCTGGAAACAGGAAGGCGGCGACGATTGGGATTTGACGATCGCCGAAGAAACGCTGCTCGGCTGCTTCCTTCATATGATTCAGACCTCGCCGGCCTCTGAGCTAGCCGTTGTCAACCAGCTCGGCGACTTCCTGCACTTCGATGGCTTGAGCGCAGTCACCCCAACATCGGGTCATTTGCTCGACGCAGACAGCCGGTTCGACAAGGTTGTTCAGGTCGCGATCCGCATTTTGCGGCGAGTGGTCGATATGGCGCTCGCAAAGCACTCCCGCGTTCATGTGATTCTCGCGGAAGGCAACCACGATCTCGCTTCATCGGTGTGGCTGCGTCAGATGTTCGCAGCCCTCTATGAGAAAGAGCCTCGGGTTACGGTCGATCAGTCGCCGCTTCCATATTACGCTGTGGAGTGGGGCAAGACGCTGCTCTGCTTTCACCACGGCCACCTGAAAAAGAACGATCAACTGCCGTTGCTGTTCGCGGCTCAGTTCGCTCCGCAATGGGGTCGAACGACGAAGCGTTACTGCCACACCGGCCACCGTCACCACCTGGAGGAGAAAGAGCACTCCGGGATGATCGTTCTCCAGCATCCGACATTGGCAGCCCGTGACGCTTACGCGGCGCGCGGGGGGTGGCATTCCCTCCGGTCAGCAACAGCCGTGACCTATCATAAGGCTTTCGGCGAAGTCTGGCGGACGAACGCCTCACCGGACATGTTGCAAGCGGCCTGAAATCATGCTACGCAGTGCCATGTTTGCGGGTGTCGGTCAAGCGGCGTGGTGGCCTAACCCGCACCCGCTTTCGGGCGATCCAATCGAAATGCTGACCTTCACGCCGCTGGAGAAACCTGTGAGCGACATTCAGGCCACCTTGAACGAGCGCGGCTCTCGCTACGGCAGCTTCGCCGACCAGGGGCGGATCGAGCAGAACATCAAGAGGGCAATGCAGGATAGTCCGAATTGGGAAGCGCTGCCCGACGACAGCAAAAGTGCGCTGGAGATGATCGCGACCAAGGTTTCGCGCATCCTGAAGGGCGATCCCGAATATGACGATAGCTGGCGGGACATCGCCGGTTACGCCGCGCTGATCGTCAATCGCCTAGCCGCGTGATGCACCTAGCTCTGATCTTCGGAGCCGGTTATGCCAGCGTGTTTCTGCTCGGCTTTCAGAGCCGTTGTGTGAACCACGGGAACTTCGCGCTGGCTGCCGGCGGGAGCTTCCTGATAGCCATGATGCAGACGACGCTTTGGGGCGCGCTGTTCCGCGATTTGAGCTGGAGCGCGGCGCTCACCTATGGGCTAAGCGGGGCGGCGGGAATCACATCCTCTATGTATGTCCACAAGCGGCTCACGAAGAAGCCGGCTATCTCCTGAACAAGCGGAAGAGATAGGGCTTATACTGTGGCAGATGGGGCGGAGGGCCAAGAGGGGTTAGCGCGATCATCGTCAGCTTCGGGATTGCGGAGGGCGGCGAGCAATTCGCGCACATCTGGCCGTAGCTGCTCCGCTCGGATCATGTAGCTGTTCGTCTCATTGGCGAAGATCGTGAGACGGCCAAGCGCGGTGCTTTCGTCCAGCACCCTCTCTCGCGATAATTTGTCATGGGGCATCAGGACTGTCCTTCCCACTGAGGGCTGCGCGGGCTATTTGCGTCGTTCAAACTGCATTGCGTTTAGCCCGGAGGGGCCGTCACCGCCGCTGGCGGGAACGCCGAACAACATACAGACGATCTCGTTCCTCCTCGGGAGTGTCCTCATTCACCTCAACGCCGCGCGCATTGACAACTTTGCGCTTGATCCGCTCCACCAGCTCCTCATCTTTCCCGAGATGCAATCGCCTCGCGAAGAAACTTGCGCCACCAATAGGGCCGGCCAGAATCTCCTTCGCCGAACCATTTGCCGTCGATTGATCCGGTGCCGAGCAGGAAAGCGTGAACCTCTTCCAGTGTCGGCAGCTCTGTCACGCTCGGGGGCCGCTCTCTGTCAGGCACAAGTCCCGCGAGCCGCGCCTGGGGAATACTCATCATCGCTTCTCCTTCAGCTCCGTCACGCTCGGGGATTGCTCTTTGTCAGGCATGGTTATGCCTCCATGAAACGCGGACGGGGGCAGTGACCGAGAATATCGTGCGCCTGATATTCGTTGCCGCAAATACGGCAGCGACGCCGCGCATCATCTTCCGACATACTACATAGCGGGCATTCGCAATCTTCGCTGTGACCCGCGAGTGAACGCCTTTTCATCATTCCTCTCCCTGCTCTCGGTCGCCTCGAAGGGCGGTGCGGTCCTCTAGGTGGTTCCGAATTGCGTCGCGCATGATGAACAACGGTTCGGACCGCCGGCTGTCGATCGCTTCGAGCGCCTGTTTCAGAAGCGAGGCTTGCCGCGCATTCTCCGCCACCAGTCCAGCGCATCCCGCTTCGAGAGCGGCGACCGTGTGGCAAACGAGCGCTTTTTCGTGCGTGGCGAGCGAAGTCCATGGCACCCGCGTCGGCAAGTTCGTCCAGACCATTTCGGCACGCGCTACTGTCTCGCCGCTCATCCCGCTGTCGCAAGGCTTCAGCGCATCTTCGGATCGTTCAGTCATGTTAGGAGTCTCCCGATGGAGGTTGGGCGATGCCGTTCCGGCCCGCGCTGTCGTCCTTCGGATCGGGCCGCTCTTCGGCGTCCCGCCCCTGTCGGGCTTCCATCGCTATCGCGCCAACCAGCGCATCGAGCGATGAAGCGTGCAGGCGGCAGAAGCCGACCGGCGTGTCGGGATACCATTGGATACTCCACACGCTGTTGGTCGCCAGCGCCTTATCGCGCTCAGCCTCAGAAACCCAATCTTCGGCGGGGTAGTCGCCGTCGTGCGCCCATTGCTGGGCGGTCATATAGTTGCAAGCGTGGTCATCGTTGAAGCTGATCGTGAGTGATGAAAACAGACCGCGCAGGAGCGATCGTAGTAAAGCCTCAATGCGCGCCGGATCGAAACCCAAAGGGCCATCGACGCCAGAGGCGGCGTGGCGCGAAGCGTGAGAGCCGGTTTCCGCGACAGCGGACGCGCCCATATCCTGTCGTTCACTCACTATTAGTCTCCTGAGTAGCGCGAGCGCGGGAGAGGGCTGCGTCGTTCTTCATCCGCTCCAAATCTTCGAGAGCTTCGAGGATCGACGAATAGCCAAGCTCTACGGCGTCCTCATGCATTTGGCGGTAGGTTTCCGCCTGAACTACCAGCTCCCCGATCCCTGAGGCATCAAGGGCGGCGCGGGTGTTCCATGCCCGAGCGGCACCGCGCTTGCTATCGTCGCCGTGGGCTGACGGACCTTCGGTTAGGCATGAACGGCACTGCACGAACCACGGCGCGGGCGGGTCGGTAAACCCCACGTCCTCCGACCCGCAAAATGGACACGGTGCCACCATGTCACTATCGGCGCTCATCGTGTGGTCTCCTGGGATGCGCGGGTATTCCACGCGGCGACGGCTTCGGTTGGCGAGCGCTTATATGGCTGCTCGACTCCGCATGTATCGCAGCCGATGTAGGCATTTCCGGCATCGGCCCTGTCGTCTGTGAACCCCCGCACGAAAAGTTCTCCATCGCTTCCGCAGAATGGGCATGGCAACAGCACCCGCTCGGCAAGTTCCTTCATCGTCATGGGGTGGGCTCCTTTGACTGGTTCTGGGCGCATTCCTTCGGAACCGGGCTCTCGTGAACCACGCCCTGCTGCGCGGTCGTGGCCCTACGGGCTTCGATCCCTTGCGCGGCGTGCTTACCGTGGGTCCGCTTCTTCCAAATGCCGCCAGTTCGACCGCTTTTCCGCATGTGCTTCCGAACGGCTGTCTTGCCGTGCTTCAAAACAGCCTTCGCGCGGTGGCGCTGCTTGCGAGTGCGAAACTTGCTAGCCATTGGTGGGTCGGGCAGGGTTCGAACCTGCGGCCCTCTGATTAAAAGTCAGTTGCTCTACCAACTGAGCTACCAACCCTCCAAATAGACAGGGGTCGAGGTTCACCTTGAACCTTGTTCCCGAAAATCAGTGCAAGTGTTCACCATCTGACCGCAGCAACCTCCGAAGGGAAACCGCCGTTCGCTATCACGCGACAGCGAGGGGAAACGCCTTCGGGAGGCAGGGGCCGGAGGTTCGAATCCTCTCTCCCCGACCATTGTTGCCGCCTAGCGCCCGAGCGTTCGCAGCCAGTCCTCGTGCCGCACGAACTTCTCGCGCGGGCTGCCGGGGCGCGCGCGGGCGATTTCCGTCTCTTCGATCTTGCGCCAGTCGTCGTAATCGGTTGGCATCATGCCGCGCGTCTCGAGGAGGCGCTTGAGGCCTGTAGCGCCTTCCCGCTCGCCACCGCTTCCGGCCGGCATTGCCGCCGCGATCAGGTCGGCGACTTCATACCCATCGGGGCGGTTGGTACCGATGGTGCCGCTGGGGCCGCGGCGAGCCCAGCCGACGGCGTAGAGCCGATCCGAGATACGGCCTCGCTGGTTGACGAACTTGCCGCTTTCGAACGGCACGTCGGGGATCGGAGAGGTCGAATAGCCGATCGCGGTGATCACCAGCGAAGCCGGCACCTGATAGGTCTCGCCGGTGCCGCGCGCGCCGCCCTTGTCGTCGAGTTCGGTGCGTTCGACGATTACGCGCTCGACCCTTCCGTCACCTTCGACCCGAAGCGGCTTGGCGAAGAAGTCGAAGACCATGTGCTTGGCCTTGTCCTGCCGCAGGTCGGCGAAGCCGCGCAGCAGGGTCACGGACTTGCGCAGCCCCGGGTCGAGGGCGTCGTCCGCTTCGACGGGCGGGAAGTCGGCGGCATCGACGACCGGCACCGCCTCCTCGAGGTGGCCAAGCTCGCCGAGCTCCTTGGGAGTCATGGCGATCTGGTGCGGGCCGCGGCGACCGAGGATGGTGATGGTGCGGATTGCCGATGTGTCGAGCGCATCGAGCGCGTGGCCGACGATGTCCGATCCTTCGAACTCGTGGCGCGTCTTGGAGAGGATGCGCGCGCAGTCGAGCGCGACATTACCGTTGCCGACGACGACCGCGTGGCTGCCGCCGAACGGCGGGTCGAGGTCGGCGAACTCGGGATGGCCATTGTACCAGCCGACGAACTCGGCCGAGCCGACCACGCCGGGAAGGTCTTCGCCCGGAACGCCGAGCTTGCGGTCGTGCGGCGCGCCAGTGGCGAGGATCACGGCATCATAGAGATCGAGGAGCTCGGCGATCGACAGGTCGCGGCCGACGGTCACATTGCCGATGAAGTCGACTCCATCGCTTTCGGCCACCTTGTCGTAGCGCTTGCTGACGGCCTTGAGCGACTGGTGGTCGGGGGCGACGCCGAAGCGGATCAGGCCGTAGGGGACGGGATAGCGGTCGAGGAGGTCGATGCGCGCGGCCCCGCCAAAGGCCTTCTCCAGCGCCTCGGCGGTGTAGAAGCCCGCCGGACCCGAACCGACTATGGCGAAATGGCGCATGATCTCTCCCGCTGTGCCGTCATTGCGAGCGTAGCGAAGCAATCCAGTGGCGGGAACTGGATTGCTTCGTCGCTGCACTCCTCGCAATGACGAGTTACTTGCTGTGATCCTCCAGAAGCACGCCGCCCCGCTTCTGAAGCGCGCCCTGGATCAGGCCGGCGAACATGCCGAGCATCGGCGGGAGCAGCACTTTCAGGCGGACCTTGTCGTCCATCACGTCGATCGTCGCGGTCACCGACTGACCCATCGCCGCGACGTCGAGGTTGAGCTGATCGCCGGTCCAGCCGGTCTGCACCTGAGCGCCGCCGGGAATATGCTCCTGGAGCTTGTGGATGTTGTTCGCGATGCGGCGCCGCGCCTCGTCCTTGCCGAGCTTGTGGGGCAGGTCGACTTCGATGGGCTGAGTCATCGATGCGATGTCGCGCGGCGTTCAGCGCTTTTCAAGCCGCGGCATGCGAGTATGATTTTGCCGATGAAGCTGATCGCCCTGTTCATGGCTGCCGGGATTGCGGCGCAGCCCACGCAAGTCACTGCGCCGGTCGCGCAAGCGCCTGCGGTACCTGCCGTCTGGAACCCCGCGGCACCCTATATCACCGCCGGGCAGGACGAGCCGGGTTATCGTTCCTGGTATCTCGCGGCGCCGTGGCGCGCGGGGCAGGTCAAGGCGTTCAACGATTATCTCGAAGCTAATCAGGTCGGGGGCGTGCTTCCCACGTGGCAGCTGCTGCGCACCGCGACATCGTGGTCGGATTGCGGCCAGCAACCGTTCGAGGTGCCCCCGGCCGCGGAATGGCCGCACATGGTGCAGACGCTGCGCTACGTGCGCGATTATGTGGTTCCCGCGATCGGACCGGTCGAGGCGGTGTCGGTATACCGCAACCCGGTGCTCAACAAATGCGCCGGCGGCGCCCCCGAAAGCGCGCACAAGCTCGATTCCGCGATCGACATGGTGCCGCTGCGCCCGATCGACCGCGTAACACTGATGCGCAGGCTGTGCGGCGTCCATACCGAACACGGCGCCGCCTACAGCGCCGGGCTGGGCTTCTACGCCTACCTCCGGTTCCACGTCGACAGCACCAAGTTCCGGCGCTGGAACATGGACCCGGCGGTCGCCGCGGAATGCCCGCCGATCGTCCATCCCGAGGACATCGCCAGCGTCGGCCAGCCCCTGCCGCCCTCCGCCCCGGTGTTGGCTCCGGCGGCGGCACCTGCCGCGGCCTCCCCCGCCTTCGTCG
>NZ_WJSQ01000030.1 GCF_009720245.1 Sphingomonas segetis
CCCGGCGCCTGTGCGGCGTCGCCGTCTTCGCCTCGGCGCCGGCGGCGGGGGCGGGGGCGACTACGGCTGATGCGAGCATGATCTGCGGCGTGGCCGGACGGTCCGGCGCCGGCTGCTCAACGGTCGGCTGCACAGGCGGGCGGGCGGGTTCAGCGGCGAACGCGGTCGCGCTCGTCAGCGTAACGGCAGCAATCAGGACGAAGCGGGCAAGCATGACCGGCTCCCTTTCCAACATGCCGTTGAATTAGGCCGGTCGTCCTTTCGGCTAACCTTAGATAAGTGGTTAAGACGATTACAAGAATCGCTGTCGAAGGATCTTGGGACGTCGGGTGATGAGAGATTTTTTTCCTAGCAGGTGCAGCGACTTAGCCGCCGTGTCGGACGCCCGACGTTCATTGACTTTCGATTAAACCCGGAGCAAATGGGACGCCTTGACTCAGTCAAGGGGGCAACAATGACAACTGCTATTTCCACGAAGAACAACCGTAAGTTGATGCTTACCACCGCGGGCATTCTCGCCTTCGGTGTTGCGGCTTATGGCCTCGGGCGCGTGTATCCGCCCGTTGGCCCGAGCCAGGGCACGATTGCGCCGGCTGATCGCTATGTTTCGGCGCAGATCGCAGAAGGCGACGTGACGCTCGGCGACACTTCGGTGCCGGAACTGATGCAGACCGACGCGTTCGAGTTGATGGTCCACGATCCCGACTTCCGCGCGCTCGCGGCGAGCCCGGGATTCAAGGCCCTCGCCAGCCAGCCGCAGGTGATGGCCGCGCTGATGGCGAACCCGAAAGCGTTCGCGGCGCTGGCGGCCAACCCGAAGGCCTTTGCGGGAGTCGCCAACGCGGCGCAGAACGCATCGGCGCTTTCGTCCCGGTCGTCCAATGCCAATTCAGCGCTGATGGGGCTGGTTGCCAGCCACCCGGTCGCAATGCAGGCGCTGGCGGGGCATCCCGACGCTCTCTCGTCGATCGTCAGGAATGCCGCAGCTTTCGCTAACTTCGCGTCGAACGCGAACGCGTTCCGGGACGCCGCGTCGAAGGCAGCGAACAATGCGAGCATGGCGAGCAGCGCCGTCGCGTTCCAGAAACTCGCCGCCGACAACAATGCGATGGTCGCGCTCAGCAAGGATCCTGGCGTGTTCAAGTCGCTGGCGGCGAACGCCGGCGCGTTCAAGGCGCTGTCGGCTCAGCCTGCGGCGCTGGCGGCTTCGATCAACAGCGCGGCGGCCGCGGCCAGCAAGCTGCAGTCCGCCGGGATCTCCAACGCGGCGCTGCAGTCGCTAGCGGCAAACCCATCGGCGTTCGCACTGCTCGCCGGCCAGCCCAAGGCGCTGTCGGCGATCGCATCGCATTCGAAGGCGTTCGCCGCGCTCGCCGGCCATCCGGCTGCGCTCGCCGCGATCCTGTCGAAAGCCTCGGCGTTCGGCAGCTTCGCGAACAATGCGAACTCGTTCGCCAATGCCGCGTCCAAGGCGTCGTCCAACGCGCTGATGGCGAGCAACGCTGCAGCATTCCAGAAGCTTGCTGGCGACAGCAACGCAATGGCGGCGCTCAAGGCCGATCCGGGCGTATTCGCTTCGATGAGTCACAACGCGCTCGCGTTCGGGAGCCTGGCTCCCAATGCGCGCATGTTGAGCTCGAACCTGCTCGCCAGCCTCGGCCACAACGCGTCGGCATTTTCGAACCTCGCCAGCAATGCGAGCCAGCTGAGCGCCGCGGCGCACGCCCTGCAGGCGTTCGACGCCCATTCGCTGATGGCGTCGGCAGGGGCCGCCAACGCGCTCAATGCCGCGGCGTCGCAGGCCATTCGCAACAATCCGCAGGCCTTCTCGGCGATGCTGGCCAATCCGAAGGCTTTCGCGGCGATAGCCGCTCAGCCGGCGGCACTGGCGGCCCTGTCGTCGAACCAGAAGGCGTTTGCGGCGCTTGCGGCGCAACCCAACCTTGCGGCACTGATGGCCAACCCGAGCTTCTCGGCAGCGCTGTCTCAGGCGAACCAGGCCGGCGTCTCGCAGTCGCATAGCGACTGACGCACCGGTCCGGGGGGAGTTCATGTGCGGGAGTAGTAGCGGGCGCCGCCTCGCACTTGCGACGGCGGCGCTCGTTTTCATCGGCTTACCGGCGACGGCTTTCGCGCAGACGCCCGCCAAGCAGCCGCCCCCTCCGCCGCCGGCGGACACGACCACCGTCGTCGAGAAGCCGGACGAAGTCCCGCCGACTCCTGAAGGCACGCCACCATCGGAGCCGGTCACCCCGGCTCCAACCAAGCCCAACGCGCCCGAGCAGCAGGGCCCCGAGCACGTCCCGCAGGACGCGTCGGGCTTCCATCTGTCGACGCTCGAAACGAAGAACCTGACGCTCCTCTACATCGACCCGATCCAGACTTATCTCACGCCCTACATCGCGCGGTCGTTCGAGAACTCACTCGCCTTCCATGAGCGCAACCTGCGCTGGAAGCCGTGGGAGCCCGTCACGATCCTGCTCAAGGATTTCTCGGACTACGGCAACGCCGCCGCGCTCGGCTCCCCAAGCGACATGGTGCTGCTCGACGTCGCGCCGCTGTCGCTTTCGATGGAGACCTTCTCGCCCGGTGAACGCTTCTTCACGCTGATGAACCACGAGATGACTCACGTCGGGACGATCGACGTCTGGAATTCGCAGGACGCGGGCTGGCGCCATTTCCTCGGTGGCAAGCCGGTGCCGCTCCAGGACCATCCGGAATCGATCCTCTACAACTTCCTGACGAGCCCGAGGAACCTGTCCCCGCGCTGGTACATGGAAGGCAGCGCGGTCTTCATGGAAACGTGGATGGCTGGCGGTCTCGGCCGCGCCCAGGGCGGCTATGACGAAATGGTGTGGCGCGCCAAGATCCACGACCACAGCCGCATCTTCTCGCCGCTCGGGCTCGAGAGCGAAGGCACGCAGACCGACTTCCAGGTCGGCGCCAACTCCTATCTCTATGGCACCCGCTTCATGTCCTACCTCGCGCTCATCTACGGGCCCGAGAAGGTCAACGAGTGGCTCCGCCGCCCCGAGGATTCGAAGGCCTTCTACGCCAGCCAGTTTGCCCATGTGTTCGGAAAATCGCTAAACCGCGTGTGGGACGAGTGGATCGCGTTCGAGCGCAAGTTCCAGGAGCGCAACCTCGCAGGGCTCGCCAAATACCCGCTGACCGAGCCAAAGCATCTCTCGCCCGTCGGTCTCGGGTCGATGTCGCGCGGCTTCGTCGACGAGAAGACCAACAGTCTGATCGCGGCGTTCCGCTGGCCCGGCAAGATCGGCTTCCTCGGCCGGATGGACCTTGCGACTGGCAAGATCGCGCACCTCACCGACCTAGACGGCATGATGCTCTACAAGGTCACCAGCGTCGCTTACGACGCGTCGAGCCGCACGGCCTTCTACACCAACCAGAATTACGCCTATCGCGACATCAACGCGATCGACGTCGACACCGGGAAGAAGCGCCGGCTGCTGACCGACGCGCGAATCGGCGACCTCGCCTTCAACCCGGCCGACAAGAGCCTGTGGGGCATCCGGCATCAGAACGGCTTCGTGACCCTGGTGCGGATGCCGCCGCCGTACGACGGTTTCAACCAGGTCAAGACCTTTCGCTACGGCGAGATCCTGTTCGATCTGGACATTTCGCCCGACGGGCAGCTTCTTGCCGCGTCTTACGGTACGGTCGACGCAAAGCAGTCGGTGAAGGTGTGGCGGCTCTCGGACATCGAGCAAGGCAATGCCGACGATCCGGTAGCGACGCTGTCGCTTCCCCCCGCGGTTCCGGAGAATTTCACGTTTACGCCCGACGGCAAGGCGCTGCTCGGCAACTCCTACTACACCGGCGTCTCAAACGTGTACCGGCTCGACATTGCGAGTGGCAAATGGGACGTCCTGACCAACGCCGCGACCGGCTTTTTCCGGCCCCAGCTTCGTCCCGACGGTTCGCTGCTGGTCTACGATTACACCGGCGAAGGCTTCAATCCGTCGATCGTCCAGCCGCAGGCGCGCGAGGACCTGGCGAGCGTGAAGTTCCTCGGTAACGAGGTCGTGACCGCCCACCCCGAGCTCAAGCAATGGGCCGTCGGCTCGCCCGCGAAGGTGCCGCTCGATCAGCTGATTACCGCGCGCAGCACCTACGAGCCGTTCAAGCGTATGCGCTTCGATGCGCATTACCCGATGGTTTCGGGCTACGGGCAAAAGCCGGCGCTCGGCTATTATGTGCACATCGCCGACCCGCTGCAGTTCCGGCAGTTCAGCGCCGACCTCTCGGTCTCGCCCTACCATGTGCACGGCGGCGAGCGGCTCCACCTCGATCTCGAATACCAGACGCCCAACTGGAAGCTGACCTACTGGCACAACCACGCCGATTTCTACGATTTGTTCGGGCCGGTGCTGCGCAGCCGCAAGGGCGATGCCTTTATCGCGAGCTACAACAAACCTTTGATCTACGACCCGCCGCGCCAGCTCGACGTGTTCGGGTCCGCAGCGGCTTATTTCGGCCTGCAGCAGCTCCCGGGCGCGCAGAACATCCCCAGCCCGAAGAACCTGCGCTCGTTCGAAGCCGGGCTCCGCTACACCAACACCACGAGTTCGCTCGGCGGAGTGGATCACGAAAAGGGCATCGAGGGGCGGATCGTCGCCGGAACCGACGAGGCGCAGGGGCACTGGTTCCCGAGGCTCTCCGGCGGCATCGACGCCGGCACGGCGCTGCCGTGGCGCAACAGCTCGGTGTGGCTCTACGCCCATGCCGGAATCGTCAGCGGCCAACGCCAAAACCCCCTGGCGGCCTATTATTTCGGCGCGTTCCGCAACAATTACGTCGATAACCGGCCGGTGAAGCGGTATCGCGAAATGGAGAGCTTCCCCGGTTTCGAGATCGACGAGATCGCCGCGCGGAAGTTCGGCAGGATCACCGGCGAGATCAACCTCCCGCCGGTCCGCTTCGCCGAGGTCGGCACCCCGGCATTCTACCTCAGCTACATCCGCCCTGCGGTGTTCGCGGGGGGGATGGCGACTCAGGATCCGATGGGCGACGGCCACCGCTATTACGACGTCGGCGCGCAGTTCGACCTCAATTTCACCGTCGCGCTGCGGCTGCCGATGGTCTTCTCAGTCGGCGCCGCGGCGGGCTGGCAGGACGGCCACTACAGCAAGACCGAGTGGCTTGCCTCGCTGAAGATCCTGTAGCGGTCATGGGCCAGCTCCTCGCCGAAGCCGCCCACTGGGGCCTTGCCCTGATCCCCGTGCTGGCGATGCTGGCGATCTTCGTCTGGCTCGACGCATTCAAGCTGATGAATCTTCGCGAAATCCTCGTCCTGCTGCTGCTTGGAGGTATCGCGGCGCTCGTCGCCTGGCCGATCGCCGGCCGCTTTCTCGACACGCTGCCGATCGGCTATTCCAACTACAGCCGGTTCATCGCGCCGTGGCTCGAGGAGGCGCTCAAGGCGATCGCCATGATCGGCCTCTTCCGCCTGAACCGCATCGGCTACAAGCTCGACGCGGTCATCTCCGGATTCGCGATCGGCGCGGGCTTCTCGGTCGTCGAAAACATCTTCTACTTGACGGTCTTCCCCGCCTACGGTGCCGGGACCTGGCTGGTCCGCGGTCTCGGCACCGCGGTCATGCACGGGACCACGCTGGCCATCCTCGCCGCCATCGCCCACGAGCTTGCCGAGCGCGAGATGCGCGAATCCGCCGGCGACTTCCGCTTCCGCTTGTGGTGGTTCCTGCCAGGCTATTTGATCGCAGTCGCGCTCCACACCGTGTTCAACCAGTTTCCCGACCGGCCCTTGGTGGCGATGCTCGGCGCCGCGGTGCTTGCTCCGGTGGCGATCATCGGCATTTTCAATTTCGGCCAGGCCGAGGCCGAGCGCTGGCTGACGGCCGAGCGCATTGCGCATCGCGCGCAGGTCGAGGCGCTACGCTCCGGCGCCTGGCCGGAGGGTCCCGCGGGCCGGAAGATCGCTGGCCTCGCCGACCGCGTCGGTCCCGAAGCCACGCGGCGCATGCGGCGCTACTGGGAGCTTCACGCCTGGCTCGTCGCCGAGGCGGAGGACACCATGATGGAGGAAGCCGCCGGCGACGTCGAAATCGATCGCGCCGAGGTCCACGCCGCATTTGCCGAGCTCGCCGGCCTCAAGCAGGCCTTGGGCAAGAGCACATTCGCCGCGTTCGAAGCGCTCCTGCCCTTCAGCCGCAACGATTATTGGGAGCTGTCGGAAATGCGGCAGCGCTTGGGGCGTCAATTGCGATAGGGTAGAAGAGCCGAGGGGAAGGCACGCGCATCTGGAGGTGCTTCAATGCCTGAATATGTGATCGAACGCGAAATGCCCGGTGTCGGCCAGCTCGCCAGCAGCGACCTCAAGGCGGCGTCGCAAACTTCGTGCGACGTGCTGCGCGACCTCGGGCCGCAGATCCAGTGGGTCCACAGCTACGTCACCGACAACAAGATCTACTGCGTCTACCGTGCGCCCAACGAGGAGGTCATCCGCGAGCATGCGCAGCGCGGCGGTTTCCCCGCGAACAAGATCTCGCAGGTTCGCACGATGATCAGCCCCACGACCGCTGAGTAAGGCCAAGACTCGCCGCCAGAGTCCTGATATTCAAGGCATTCGAGGGTTGAGGGGCTGAACCCTGATGGCCGATGTGTTCGTCTCTTATGCGCGCAGCGACGAGGCCGTCGCAGTGCGCGTTGCCGACACGCTTCGCCGCGAGGGCTATAGCGTCTGGCGCGACGACGAGCTGCCTGCCCACCGCGCCTATGCCGAAGTGATCGAGGAGCGGCTGAGGTCCGCCAAGGCCGTGATCGTCCTGTGGTCGGCGGAAGCGGCGAAATCGCAATGGGTGCGCGCCGAAGCCGATACTGCGCGCAGCGCCGGCACGCTCCTCCAGGCGACACTCGACGGGACCATTCCGCCGCTCCCCTTCAACCAGATCCAGTGCGCCGACCTTGCCGGTTGGGACGGCAGCGCCGATTCTCCCGGCTGGCGCAAGCTCAAGGGGAGTATCGGCGCGCTCGGCGCGGCGACGTCGGATGCCGCGGACAAGGCGGGCTCGCGGCGGAGCCAGCGGTGCATTTGCGTCCTCCCGTTCCAGAACATGAGCGGCGATGCCGAGCAGGAATATTTCAGCGACGGAATCAGCGAGGACATCACCACCGATTTGTCCAAGATTTCGGCGCTCGGCGTCGTCGCCCGGAACACCGCCTTCACCTTCAAGGGCCAGTCGGTCGACGTCGCCGATGTGGCTCGCAAGCTCGGCGTCAGCCACGTGCTCGAAGGCAGCGTGCGCAAAGCCGGCGGGCGGGTCCGGATCAACGCCCAGCTGATCGACGGCGCGACGGGCGAACATCTCTGGGCCGAACGCTACGATCGCGACCTCGAAGACATTTTCGCCATTCAGGACGAAATTTCGAAGGCGATCGTTCAGGCGCTGAAGCTCAAGCTCCTCCCCGAGGAGAAGAAGGCGCTCGAGCAGCGCGGCACCACCTGCGCCGAGGCCTACAACCTCTACCTGCTTGCGCGGCAATATTGGGTGACCGGCAATCATGGCGATCCGCGCAGGGAGGAGCGGGTAATGCGGATCTGCGGCCGCGCCGTCCAGCTCGACCCCTATTATGCGCAGGCGTGGGCGCTGCTGGCGATGGCGCAGTCGAACCTGCACTACAATTTCGAGCGGGACGTGGATGACGGATTTGCCGCCGCGCACGCTGCGCTGTCGATCGACCCGACGATTGCCGAAGCGCATCTGCCGATGGTCAAGCGGCTCGAGGAGAAGCAGCAGAAGGATGCTGCCGCGGCCGAGATGGCAACGGCGATCCGCCTCGCCCCCGACTCGTGGGAGGTGAACAAGGACGCCGGCCATTTCTTCCTGTTCAGGGGCGACGTTCACGCCGCCGTGCTTCATTACGAGAAGGCGGTGGAGCTGATGGAGACCGACTTCCACGCCTGGGCGATGGTCTCGACCTGCTATCGGGCGCTCGGAGAAACGGAGAAGCTGCGCCACTCTGCATCGAAGATGGTGTCGGAAGCGGAGCGGTCGCTGCAGCAGGATCCCAGCAACGGCGCGGCGCTCGGCATTATCGCTGGCGGCCATGCGATCCTCGGCGAACGCGACAGGGCGCGCGAGTGGATCGATCGCGCGCTCTTGATCGACCCCGATAACGTCAACATGCGCTACAATTTCGCCTGCGTGCTCGCGGGCTACTGCGGGGAGAAGGACGAGGCGCTGCGGCTTCTCGCCGGGACCCTGGCGCTGTCCGCGACGCATCTCAGGGCGGCGGAGACGGACCCCGACCTGGACTCGCTCCGCGACGACCCGCGCTTCGGGAAGATCGTCGCCGACGCGAGGAAGCGCCTCGATCGGGGCAAGCAGGCATGCTCGCCGGCACTGACGATCGCGACGCCCACCGGCTAAGCCGTCGTCGACGTGCCGTGACGAGCGGTTCGCACCGGCTGCCGCTCCGCCATTCGCCGGCCGGACGATGCACTATCGTGCAAGGGAACAGCGCCAGCCGACATGGGTTCGATATCACGGGCTGCGCGGGAGAAGCTGTTTGGCGATTGATGGAGGCAATCAGTCGCTCGATCCTCCGCTCGACACGAGCGAGGACCACATCCTCGGCGCGCCGGCGAGATGAATCGCGAGGTTGCTGGCGGAGAGGGTGTCCGACTGCTTATAGCCTAAGGCGTTGAAAAGCATGAGGCGAGCTAGACGCGCCATATGCCGATCCCTGATTTTCCCCTGACCAGCCCA
The DNA here is from genome assembly GCF_009720245.1 of Sphingomonas segetis. GTDB lineage: Bacteria > Pseudomonadota > Alphaproteobacteria > Sphingomonadales > Sphingomonadaceae > Sphingomicrobium > Sphingomicrobium segetis. The sequence goes on from NZ_WJSQ01000030.1 coordinate 8,754, forward strand.
AGACTCACGCAGGTTTAAAGAGGTGCTTGCGGTGGTACGCCAGGTACCCGCACTGCTTCAATGAAAAGCCGCCTACGTTCTTGATTTCGTCGAGACCCCAAGCTGTCCAAACCTCTGGCGCAACTGCAGGTGATCGTAGGACAGTGCCGTCGTCATCGAAGCTGATCAAACCTCGATCGAAAAGGCGATCAACATGCGGAGACAAGAGCAGCCCGTTGCAGCCGTCGAGCTTCTCAAAGTCAGATGACTTCGACCAAGGCTTGATGTGGCTAGCGATGAGCAGGACGGGGTCAGCAATCCCGGTCAACCGGCAATGCTTTTCATTTAGGCGCACGTTTGCCTTGAAAATTCCCTGTCCGCGACGAGCCCGCACGAGCTGATCCTTCTGCGTATCTCCGATATCAGTCCTACCTTCCAATGCAGATTGGGCTTTGTCGTCCTCGACCTCAGGCGGGATGATCTCCTTGGCAATGACACCTTCCAAAGTCGTGCCCATATGCGCCAGGATCGTCTCTATAAAACCCTCGGAGACTTCGGCTAGATAGACCCCCTGGTTACCGTCGCCCGTCCTTTGAAGAGGATCATACTTGCCACGGAGATGCGGCAGTAGGTCACCGATGAAATCCTTGGGACGGGGCGGGTTGTCCACCTCAGTGAACTCAACTGGCACAAACCAGCCTTCTTTGTCCCAATAATCGCCGGCCCTACCGAAATCGGGCTTATCAGCCGACACTGCCGAGCCTGTAACCGTACCAATCGCTTTTATCCGGGTGTCACAGAAGGACAGGACCAGATCGCCTGGTGAGACTTCCGTCATGTTTACGTAGAACTGATTGCGTGAACCGTTGCTGTTCGCCTTCGGAGACCACAGAAAGCCTCCTGCCACTTCGTGCTTGTAAGTTTGATTCTGGTTGACCCACCAATAACGCATTACCGCCCCCGCCACTCGCTCTAGGCAAACCGCCGGCTGACTTCCTCGGCAATGGGTATGTCGGCCGGTGCGAATTCCACGGATAGCAAATCCCGCGGCTCAAGCCACTTTATGGCATCGTGAACCGTGAGGGCCACGTCTGGCTTTGCAGCATCGGCGAGTACCGCGATCAAATTAATGCGACCGCCGGGGTAAGAGTACAGCGATGTTGTCAGCGTCTGGCGAGCTTCCACGCTTAAGCAGAGTTCTTCGTTGAGCTCGCGAACAATGCAGCATTGTGGCGATTCCCCGGCCTCAAGCTTTCCACCCGGAAACTCCCACAAACCCGCGAGATGTTGGCCTGGCGCACGTCGAGCGACCAAAACGCGCCGATCATGGAAAACTATCGCGGCTGCAACTTGCTTCACGGGCGCTTCGGACATGCTTGATTCACAGCACGCCAGCTCGCGGATTCCAAGCCGTTGCCCCAGTTTAACTGCCGTGGCACGGTCGGCCGAATGCTGATCGGCTGTCCGAGCGCCTATGTTGTTGACGGGGACACTATTCATTGCGGCGCGGACCGCGTCCGGCTGCTGGGCATCGACGCGCCAGAGATCGAACATTGTCCGCGTTGGCGTCAATGTGCATCCGGCAACGGCGAGGCGTCGAAGCAGAGCTTAAAGAGCGCAATGCGACTAGGTCCGATCCGCTACCAGGCGATAACGCGCGATCGCTATGGGAGGCAGGTTGCGGTCGTATGGGCCGGGAAGGTGAATCTGTCGTGTTGGCAGCTTCAACGCGGTCAGGCGAGCTATAAGCGAAAGTGGGACAACGGCCAGATCATCGGGCGCGATTGCCCGTAGCCTTCCACGCTAGCCAAATCAGGAATGCCGCAATCGCAGGGGCGACGAAGGGGACTGCCGTGGCTGCAACCAAAACGAGAATGCGCATTCGTGACGGCTCCGGAAAACGGGTGCACCGAGCAGCACCCGTTCCCCCGTTCGATTCGGCACGGCGGGGGAACGCTGCCTGCCCAAATCCTACATCGCAGGAGCCCAAACGCAGAAAATCTAAATCGCTGATCTTCGACCTTGCGCTGACAAGCACGACAATAAGTGCGAACACGCGCCTTGGAGCACCGTCGATGTGTATGTTGTGAGCGTGAGGATGACGATTGAAACGATAGGGGCAATTTCGCTGCTATCGCTGAGCGCGCTGATAGCGGGTGCCATCGGGCCAACGGCAGCGAGTTTTATCTAACGTGCGCTGGCGCCTTTCGCGAACACCCTGACGATCCGGATCCACTGCCGGTGATTTTCGTCTATCGAATGGACGAGTCCAATCGCCGCGTTTCACAGCGCTCAGACGACGGCAAGTGGATCGCCGCCTGTCCAAGCAAGACCTGCACGCAACCCGAGTTCGGCGAGCGCTATATTTCCTGGAGCTCTGGAACGGCGGCCGACACAGCAATTCGGGATAAGTTTTTGTTTGACCGATTGACCGGCGAGGAGGTCACTTCGGCAGAACGAGTAACGACGGGCGAAAACGCTTCTGTCGAGGGCGTTGGTCAAGCGCGCCTAAGCTGCGAAAGGTCCGCGAAGGAGCCCCCGCCGCAGCGCAAGTTCTAGCTGCTGAACGCGGGCTGCGACATTGCGATCCGCGCTGCTTGAGACTCTACCCCTAAGGAAGCTCAGCCACCTTCATCATGTGCACGGGAAGCTTCACCTCTGGGTGTGCCACTCTCCAAACCTGCCCCGTTATGGTGCCCATCTGTCCGCCGTTCGGATCGTGCGCGCCTTCTAGTCGGCACATCGTCGGTTCCGGGCCAACGTCCCCGAAAGCTGTCTGCACAACGATGGTTGGATTGTAGGCCCATGTCTTAAAGTCCGCCGACACTGCTCCGCCACCGGCCTCGTAAGTGCCGAGATAGGCGATGAATGAATCACCGCCGAAGAGACGTTCCGTTTCCAAGACCACAATGCCGCTGTTGGCCCCTTCGTTACCGTGGACATCTCCGAAATACACGGCCCACATACCTTCGACGCTCATGGTTCACATCTCCACGCCCATGGCGCTCGCATGCGATCTTACTGCTGCAAAGGTCAAGCCATCGCCACTAGACCGGCGGCAGTACCGCGACCCTAGCCGCCTTCATCCCGCATCGGATGCAGCGGAAGCGCCGCGAAAGGCCGCGCAGATCGACTAGTCCCAAGCCTTTTACCGCAGCGTTGGAGCTGAGCGTCCGCGTCGAATGACAGTGTGTGCAGTCCACTCTCAGGGCGCAGCCAAAGCGTATGAGATCGCCGGTCGTTCTGACATGCTTGGTGGACATTCGCGTGCGATATGCTCACGAGAACGATTCGTGAACAGGCGAGCATTCATTTCTGGTGGAAAGTGCTTTAGCTGAGGGTCAAATGTCGAGCGCGCGCCCCTGTGCAGTGTATCTGGACACATCTGACTACTCGCGGTTCGGCGATCTCCTTCGGGGCAAAGCCGATCCAGGAGACGAACAGCTTTATGAAACCCTCCTGCGCCTAAAGGAGGCTGGCGAAGCGATCTTTCCCTGCTCCGCGCCGGTGCTCGGCGAGCTTCTCCAGTATGATACAGACCACCGCGAAACTTCTGTGTGTAAGGCCCGCGCCGTTGAGGCTCTTGCCGGGGAAGACGCATTCATATTCCCGAATCGGTTGATCATGCTGGAAGTCGCAGAGACGGCTCATAATGTTGGGCTGTTAGCTCAGGCTCCACGAGCGAAGGCAATTACGGGTCAACGATATTGGCATCCGAACGTCGGAAACGCTTTCGAGAACCTCAAGTCCGAGATCCAATCGACTATAGCGAACACCGTCGCCGAATCTGGTCACAATCGCGCGATCCGCCGAGCGGCCAAATCGAAATCGCGCAAGTTCTCCATGACGGATCTGGCCGAGGCAGCCGATCGCGTCGTGCCTCAGTTTGCAAACAAATGGGGGCTTTCAGAGGAGGGGGTCAGAGCTTCGATTGTTGCGGCGATCGCCGGACGCTTGAAGCCGGAGGAGGCTTCGAGAGCCTTGTTCTCTGAGGTCGCACAACCGACTACGTTCATCGGCGTCTATTTTGAAAGATTTGAGGGCGAGAAAGACTTGCCGTTCTGGATGCGCGATTTTGGCGCGCAGATTCAGACCCATGCGCTCAAGCTTCGCGCTGCTTTGGGCGACCTGCCGGGGGGCCTTCGCCCCCAACTCCAGCAGCTTTTTCGCGAGAAGCTCGGGAATGTCGGAGCCACGTTAATCAAAGCGCTCAATTCCGATGACCTTGAATTCGGCGTCACAAGCGAACTGGTCGCGCGCTTTACCGAAGACACGGAACAGTCGGCGCGCGTGCCGTGCAGCGCGACGATGAGCCAAATGATGATCCGCTTCGCATTGGAGAGCGCAGACGCGACTGCACCAGAGCCGCAGCGCAGCACGGGGGGAGATTTCATCCACGCACTTTACGCACGGCACAGTGACCTCTGGCGAGGGGACCGCCGCTTCTCGCACTTCCTGAAAGCGGCAGTCCCCGAAGTCGCCGATCGAGTTGTGCCTAGGCTATCCGAACTTCCTGACAGGATTCAGCGCTTCAACGCCGCGCGTTAGGCCGGCACCCTCAGCACGCGGATCGCATTCGGATCGAGCACGCCGCCGCCGATGCGCTTCGTTGTGTAGAACATCACATAGGGCTTGTTGCTGTAGGGATCGCGAAGAACGCGGATGCCAATGCGGTCGTTGATGAGATAGCCAGCTTGGAAATCCCCGAACGCAATCGGAAGGTTTCCGACTACGCCCGGCGCGGGCATCGCTTCGTCAATCTCGACCGGCCGCCCCATGAACGTGGAGGGCTGACCGGCGAGTAGGGTCTCGCGCCAGATTAGCTGGCCGTTCGCGTCCTTGAGCTTTGCCAGGGTGGCCGCTGAAAGGCTCGACATGAGCCAGGTGGCATTCTGTCGGTAGGGCGCCTCAAGCGAGTATTGAAAGTCGGTCAGCCTATCGATCGTCTCCGCTGCCGCAGCCGGATCAATGTCCACGTCCATGACCTCGATCGGCCCGCCCGGATGTGCGGCCGCGTTGGCGCCGCCCTCAACGTAGGTCAAAAAGCCAGCGGGTTTGTTGACTCCATCGCCGCTCAAAAAGGCGATGCCCTCCTGCCGGTTGAACTCTCGCTGCACGGCGTCACGCAGCCAGTTCTCCACGTCGAGCGCGGCGTCGTCGAGCAGCCGCTGCGTTGCGGCGGGCATCGCGTAAATCTCGCCGCTCGAAAACGTGATGGGCGCCAAAGAAGCATTGCTCGTCTGAGGCCGCGCCGCCGTCTCACCGACCCATCCCGATCCCCACTGGTCGTTGTTCCATAGGGTCGTGTAAGCGCCGACGCTCGTTTGCCGCACCGTGGCGAGCCGCCGCATTGGCGAGTTCGCGCGTTGCGCCTCGCTGATCTTCCGGTCCCATTCAACCGGTGCGAGATAGCCGCCTGACGAATTGTCGCCGACGCTCATTGACGCCTGAATGGTCGCGCGCTCGCCGGTCGAGTTCGCCTTGCGCAAGAACTCGTCACCGTCGCCCTTGCGGAAGTAGCTAGCGAACGTGCGGCTGTATTCGGGGTCCGCTCCGATCGCCGGTGCGCCGATCTGCGGATTGCCCGCGTGGATGGTCTGGAGCGCGCTTTCCAGATTTGTCAGCCGATCAGAATAATCGCCTCTGAAGATGTCTATGCTGTCGCGGAGCTGGGCGAATAGCTGCTGGGGTGTCTCCTCCGCAAGAACACGGAAACCACCGTGAGCGAGAGCGCGCGGAAAATGAATGTGCTGCATTACAGCCTCCAAAGAATGAGGTGATGGAGGCAGCGCCAAGCATGCCCGCGCGCTCTAGGCCTCGGCAGAGTCCCATGCCGGTGGGCCTACAGCTTGCGAGGTCGTTTCTGCGCTGGCTAAGGTTCAAAAGGAACATGGTCGGGCTAATCGAATGGACAGGCGGTTCCACCGCTTACAACATCCTCAAAGACGTAGTTGGCTTTGTGCGCCGAACGTTGGGTCGCAGATCATCCGGCCAGCGCCTTGAACGTCGAGCGAAATGGAAGCCATTGTTCGAAGACCTGATACTGACTCGCCGTCGCGATCAGTTACGCAGCGACGTGATCATCCGTGATGTGCGGCGGATGGATCACTATCCGGATCAAGAAGAAGGGAAACGCATTTCACCTTGGTTCCGCGTCGGCCTTGTTGGCACGTATTACCGAGGTATCGAGGTCGCTTTGGGGATCCACTCATTGGTGTGGGAGGAATCCGAGAAAAGTTGGCGACTGGGCGCTCTGCTCAACGAACCTAGCGAAACTCAGACGGGCTATCTGATCGGCTACATTCCCTATGATGTAATTGATCACGTCGATCTGACGGGAGACGAATACTACTCCTATCCGCACATTTATGCGAATTTCGCTTTCAAGGGGCAGCCCTACGAGAAGCTGGCATTCTGCGAGCGCAAAGAGCTTTTTCCGGGCAACGATTTCTACACCGAGCTTGAGCCCTTGGAGCGCGTCAAGCTGACGAGCGAAAAGTTCGGCACTGCGTGGATGTGGCGGTCCTAGCCTGCTCTCGGCGATGCGAGCAGAAAGAGCTTGTGTGGACCAGCGGGGGCTTTTCCTAAGGCATGAAGAGCATTCAGATACCGATGCCGCTGATGACCCTCAAGGAGAACCAATCGCACATCCGGGAACTCACCTTCATGGTTGCGCATGCCGTTAGGCGTCCTGAGAGTGATGATCGGATAGTCCCAAGTGCCCTGGTCCAGAGCAAAAGAGGTCGCCAGCTTTTTGCCAAAGTTTTCTTCTTGGAAAACAGCGTAGTCAAACTCAGGGTCGAGCGGGCCGGCAAATTCTCGCCGCACGCGCGCTAACACTTCGTCGCCCGTCATATCCGCCAATTCCCACGTAAGAGATTCGAGGGGCAGGAAGGCAAACGGAGAATGCGTCCAGTGACGATATACCCATTGTTCGGCGATCAACCGGTGAAGGTTAGGTAGACGCAGTCGGTTTCGCTCCCACCACGTCTCGAATTCCTCTTTGTCAATTTCCCCCTCTCCGACAGGTTTCAAATCGTTGGGCCACACAGGGTCGAGGCGTCTGGTTAGGTCGAGCATGCCCCATCATTTGCGAACAGTTGCCTCTCCATCAAGTCGAGACCGGTCCGCATCCATTCAATCGCCGCGAATGGATCACCGCGAAAGTTCTGCGCGATATCGTGCGCGGCATAGAGCGAAGCCACCGCTACGTCCTCAAGACTGATACCTCGCGCCTGACACTCGATCGCCATGCGCCGGCAGAGGTCGCGGGTGAGCTCGATCGCCTTCGTGCTGATCTCTTCATCGTCGCGGGTCATGCATCATCTCCTCGCGCGCCCTCGTGAGCCCTCGCGCGCGTTCGGGCGCCAGAGGCGGTTCGGGCTGGAAAATGCGTGTTTGCAATTTTTCTCGCTGCCGCCGCCGGCGTGGCTCGTTCCATGTACGAAACTTTCACGCCCCCCCCTTGTTTCGATCTGAAAAGGGGCGCGAGGGGCGGCGGGGGCGGAGAGAGTAATTTTGCGGATCGAACAAAATCCGGAGCCGAACTCGGAAAATCCGCGGAGGGCTAAATATACTCTCTCCGCCCCCGCCGCCCCTTCCGCCCCTTGTGATGCTCGGAGACCTATCATGGCTGCACCAGGCGGCAGCTGTAGATCAGCCGGTTGCAAGCGTGCTTGAAGTCGTAGGCGTGACCGTGCTCAACAAGCTCACGCGCAACCGTCGCCTTCGCTTTGTGTCGGGTTTGGCCCCAGACCCTCATCGGGCTGAATCCCCGCACCAGGACGACATATTGGCGCTCGCGCATCATCGTCCCAGCTCCTTAATAAGGAGATCGGACAGGGGCAGGATTTCGGTCGACTGGCCTCTTACTGTGTCCCTGCAGCCGAGTAGCCGCAGAAGCACTTTTCGGCTGATAATCGACGGTGGTCGACCGTTCCACGCCGGGTTAAGCCGGCGGCCCAACTCGGCTCTGCGACAATCATCTGCGGCGGTGATTGAGCCTAGTTCGAACCGAACAGAGGCGTCATTCACGGCGACCAAACGCAATGCTCGCCGCACAGCGGCCACGCGGTTTGCGAAGTACTCGCAACGTGAGCCGAAAGTCAGAGAATAAACGCGTGTGCTCATGAACGATCTCCTAAGTTTGATCGGGCGACGTTCGCCTCGGTCAGGTCGCGCAGAGGCAATCTCAGCAGAGTCCAAAGCCCGCGGGCGTAAGCCCAGGCTTCGTCTTTGCTGTGGAAGGTGCGACTAACGTCCAGTTTAGTCAGAGCTTGGATAGTCACGCGAAAGCCGCGCCGGTGAGGTTCGAGCGTGACGTATGCACCCCGATATGGCTCTTCACCCTCAGCCATTTCCGGTGCTCCGCTGCGCCTTGCGGCTCTCCAACCACGCGTCGCATTCTCGCCTGTCAAAGCCGCTGCTGCGCTTGCCCAGGCGGAAGGGCTTGGGATGACCGTGATCCCTTATCAGGATCGCCAGGCCGTGTTTTCCGACGCCGAGTTCGCGCATCCAATCGCGCGGACGAATGACTAGAGGGGGTGGCTTCTCGCTCATCGGCAGTTCTCCAAGGTTGCGGAGAAGAGAAGACCCTAATCGGAGCGAATGGATTACCCCGCAGAACTACCGGGCGAAGTGATGGGCGGGGAGGGAAGCAAGGTAGGCAATATCGGCAGCGGCTTCCCGGCGTCCTGCCGAAGGCGTCCTTCGCTTAAGCTCGGCACGAAGCTTCTCAACTAGCTCCTCAGTATGTGACCGATGAGCTTTGAGTCTATCGAGACTCCGCGTCTCGCGGGGCAAGCCCCGGCGGCACCGATTGACGGCAATTCGCAATGCGCTCGCGGAGTCGGCGCTTGGACGCTTTCGTCCAGGCCAGTAGCGATTAAACATGTAGCGCAACACTTCGTATTCCCAGACCATTGCATTCAGGCCGGCGAATGCGTCGGCCGGGCGGTTCGCTGCGCGAGGCGAAGAAACGGATTCGGCCAAAAGGGTCGGCCAATCATGCGCTTCTGCCAATTGTTGATATCGGCCGCTGGAGAGCATGGCGAACCGATCGAATTCTCGCTCGACCCACGTGATAAAGGCGCCGCGCTTCGTATCGTCGCCGCCGAAGTCCCAATCAGGCAGCATTCGACTTGCTACTCACAAAAGCCGCCCAATCCGCCATGAGCGGCTGGCGCTTCTCGAACAGGTCAGTGCGCCGGTACGCGGCCACTGTCTCGTCATCGTCGTAATGGGCCAGGGCGAACTCCGCGAGCTGGTCCGGATAGTTGGTCGCCTCGGCCGCCCATGTGCGGAACGCGGAGCGGAAGCCGTGCACCGTCGCCTTACCCGCATAACCCATGTCGTTCTTGAGGAGGTCGAGCATCGCCATGTTGCTTAGGCCGTTGCGCGCCTTCGTCCGCGAGATGAACACGTGCGGGTTACCGTCCTCATGCGGGACGGCCTTGAGGATCGCCAGCGCTCGCGGCGACAGCGGCACACGGTGCGCCATGCGCTCCTCGCCATTGCCGCTGCGCTTAATCTTCATGCGCTCCGCCGGGATCGTCCAGATGCCTTTTTCTAGGTCGATTTCGTCCCACGTCGCGCCGATCACTTCCGAGGTCCGAAGCGCCGTGAGGATCAGGAACTCAAGAGCCTGAGGCGCCACGCCTTGGCGCTCGCGGAGCTTAGCGACGAACTCTGGCACCTCATCATAGGTCATGGCCTTGTGGCGCTTGGGCCGGTGCACCTTGCTCGCCTTGGGCAGCGACTTGCGGAGGCTGTCTCGATCGGCGGGGTTGTTGCCGGAGCGCAAGCCTTCCTCGATCGCATAGCTGAAGATCAGGTCGAGCCGTGGGAGGAGGCGCGTGGCCGTGACCGGTACCTTTGTCCAAAGCGGCAATAGGAGGTCGAGCACGTCAGCGCGGTCGATGCGGTCAACCGGCGTGTCTCCGATGACGGGGAACACGTGCTTGGCGAGGGAGCCGCGCCACGACTGTTCGCTTGCGCCTCCCGCGTCCCACTCCGCCTTCTTCACGTCGATGTAGCGGTCGGCGACTTGCTTGAACGTGGATCCATCCCGGCGCTGGCGAATCACATGCCGCGTTTCGCGGTCGCGCTCCTCCATCGGGTCGGTGCCCTGACGGACCATGCGGCGAAGCTCCACGCAGCGGTCGCGGGCATCGTCTATGTCCATGAAGTCGATCGACCCCAGGCTCATCTCACGCTCGCGGTAGCCCTTCTTTGGCTTGCCGCTTTTCACCGTGTCCTTGGCAGGGTCAGGGAAGCGGTAGCAGAAGGACCATGTCTTCCGACCGTTCGCGCTCACGGACAGGAACAGGCCGCGCCCATCGCTGTAGCGCCGGCGCTTGTTGGCCCGCTCAATTTCCTTCTTCGTCAGCCGCATATCAGGTCTCCATAGCTCTTCATCACATCGGGAGCCATCCCTGATATTTCCCTGATTCGGACAAAAACGTAAACAGATTTCTCGAACCAAACGGAACCCAGCGGGACCGTCAGTTTCGATCGATGTGTCTGAATGATCTCGATTTTAGCAGATCAATCGAGCCGATCGTCGCCGTTTCGGAATACAACAGCTGGCGGAGAGGGTGGGATTCGAACCCACGGTACGGTTGCCCGTACGCCGCATTTCGAGTGCGGTGCTTTCGACCACTCAGCCACCTCTCCGCTTGTAGGGTGCGTGCTGGCCGGGCGGGTGCCGGCTCGGTCGGACGCGGCGCTCTAGCAGCGAGCACCGGGGTTGCCTAGATAGGAACACATGACCCCTTTTGAACCGCTCGAACGTTCCCCCCTTATGGGCCGCAAGATCGACATCCCGCTTGCCCGCTTTGGCATCGGCGACGTGGTGCGCCACAAGATTTTCGACTTCCGCGGCGTGATCTTCGATGTCGACCCCGAGTTCGCCAACAGCGACGAATGGTACGAGGCGATCCCCGAAGCGCTGCGCCCGTCGAAGGGGCAACCTTTCTACCACCTGCTCGCCGAAAATGCCGAGAGCAGCTACATCGCCTACGTCAGTCAGCAGAACCTGGTGCGCGACGAGAGCGAGGAGCCGATCGACCATCCGGCCGTCGGCGCCATGTTCGAGGCTCTTGAAGACGGAAGCTACCGACTGCGGGATCAGCTGCGGCACTGAGTTCGTCCGCATGTGCGCAGCTCATTGAGAGGGCAACCATCGAGCGGAGAGTCGATGGTGGACGGGTCCTGCGCCGCCGCTGTTTACCCCCCATCCTTGCCGATGGGGAAGGAGGGGCGGTTGACACTTTCTGCCCCCTGCCATAGGCGGCCTGCTTTCCCGAACGCGGCCCTGCTTTCGTGAGCGACAGCGCGCGGGATTTGAGAATTCGCGAGGAAGATAAAAGCCATGTTCGCAGTCGTCCGCACGGGTGGGAAGCAGTACCGCGTGCACCCTGGAGACAAGATTGTCGTCGAGAAGCTCGACGGCAATGCCGGTGACAAGGTCACGCTCGGCGACGTCCTGCTCGCCGGCGACGCCGGCAAGCTCGAGTCCACCGACGGCCTCAAAGTCGCCGCCGAGATCATCGCCCAGGCAAAGGGCGAGAAGGTCACCGTCTTCAAGAAGCGCCGCCGCCACAACTACCGGCGCAAGAAGGGCCACCGCCAGCAGCACACGATCCTGAAGATCGTCGCGATCGGCGATCATAAATCCGAGAAGCCGGCGAAGGCCGCGAAATCGAACGCGGCGCCCGCTCCCGAAGCTGCCGCGAAGCCCGCCAAGGGCAGCGCGAAGAAGGTGGACACCGCGCCGGCCGAGGTCGACGCCACTCCGACCGAGAACCCGGCGCCGAACAACGAGGCCCAGGCGAATCCGCCCGCCGAGAGTGTCGACGCTCCGCCCAAGGCCGCCAAGGACAAGCCGGCCGACAAGCCGACAGCCAAAACCCGGTCGACAAAAAATGCTGCACCTGCTAAGGGCGGCGCCAAGAAGGCCCCGAAGGCCAAGTAGTCAGGATCCGAATTCGTCATGGCACACAAGAAGGCAGGCGGCTCGTCCCGCAACGGCCGCGACAGTGAAAGCAAGCGCCTCGGCGTGAAGAAGTTCGGCAGCGAGACCGTGCGCGCCGGCAACATCATCGTGCGCCAGCGCGGCACCAAGTGGCACCCGGGCGACAATGTCGGCCTGGGTAAGGACCATACGCTTTTTGCGCTCACCGACGGCCAGGTCGCGTTCCGAGATGGCAAGCTCGGCCGCAAGTACGTGCATATTATGCCGACGTTTGCGGAAGGCGCGAAATAGGAACGGTCAGAAAGGGACCGTTCCCACAAGGGGGCGGCCCGGACGAGATCTAGACCAGATCAAAGCCAAAAGGGAGAAGGGGAGCCCCCGGAAGGGGTCTCCCCTTTTTCTTTGCCTTCTCCCGATACGGTCACGGGCGGCCGCCAGGCACCCGGGTGAGGAGAAGGGTGATGTTCGCGAGAACTACGAGACTGCTGCTGAGGCCTGGCTTCCCCGAAGATGCGGCGGCGCTTGCCGCCGCCATGTCGGACAAAGCGATCGCCCGCAATCTCGCGGTGGTTCCGTGGCCGTACACGCTGCGCGACGCCGAGGCGTTCCTCGCCAGCCCGCGCGACCCGGTGCTTCCCTCGCTGCTGATCCTCGAGCGCACCGACGCCGAACCGCGGCTGGTCGGTTCGTGCGGCCTCGGGCGGCGGCCGTCGGGCGCGGTTGAGATGGGCTATTGGATCGCGCGCTCCTCCTGGGGCCGCGGCTTCGCGACCGAAGCCTGCACCGCCCTGATCGGAATCGCGCGCGCGCTGGGACTCGGCCGGCTGGAGGCCTCGCACTTCATCGACAACCCGGCGTCGGGCCGTGTGCTCGACAACCTCGGCTTCGAGTCCACCGGCATCATCGCGCCGCGCATGAGCTGCGCGAGAGGCGAAGAGGTGCCGGCAAGGCTGATGCGCCTGCGGCTAAGTGCCGTCGACGTTGAAGAGGAGGAGGCGATTGCGGCGTAATGAAACGTCACCCCGGACCTGGTCCGAGGCCTGCCCTTTTTGCGCCAGTGAAAAAAGCGGGTCCCGGCTCAAGGCCGGGATGACGCATCACACCGCCCGCCGTACCCGGCGCTTCGGTTCTTCGGCCGTCCCGTTCGCGTCATACGCACGCAGCAAATGCCGATCATCCTCGTTCCACGGGTGGAACCCGGGCAGGAAGAACTTCAGCCACGCGCCCGCGATCTTGCGGAACATGCCGGGCCGCAGCCACAAATACGCCAGCAGCAGCCGCCACGCGCGCACGCCGGTGACCCCATCTTGCCGCATCAGCTCGAGCGCGCCCGCAGTGCGGTCGACGACGAAGTTGCGGGTGATGAACAGCATCACCTTCGCCTTCACCTTCCACCGTTTCCAGCGGCTCCAGTGCAGCGTTGCGTGGATCCAGGTGTCGTAGGCGACGCCCTTGTGCTCGATCTCCTCGGCCGCGTGCCAGCGCCATAGCTCGGCGGATTCGGGCTCGGCGCCGTCGAGGTGGCGCGGATCGGCGAGCAGCTGGTGGGCGAGGATCGCGGTGAAGTGCTCGAGCGCCATGGTCGCGGCGAGGCTGACGATCGGCGGCTTGCCCTTGGTGATCGCCAGCCGCTTCTCGACCTGCGCTTCGAGTTTGCCGAGCTCGTAGCCGGCATCGGCCGCGCGCCTGTTGAACGCGTCGTGCTCGCGGCTGTGGATCGCTTCCTGCGTCGTGAAGGCGGCGATTTCTTCCGCCAGCTTCGCCGGCGTGCCGTCGCGAAAGGCGCGCACGCTCTCGACGAAGAACGCCTCGCCCCGGGGAAAGGTCGTCGACAGGGCATTATAGATAGCAGTCGCTTCGACGCGTCCGCCGTGCCAAAGTCGCGGCGTGGCCGACTGGCGGCCGAAGCGGCGGTCGCGCGGCGTGATGCTGAGCTCTGCCGGCGTCGGGAGGCTGATCGTGCTCACGGCGGCAGGATAGGCTAACTTACACTAGTGTCAACAAGACCCAGACGCCTGAGCCCGGAGGAGAGCCGCTCGGCCGCGATCGCCGCCGCGCGCCGGCTGCTGCTCGCCGACGGGCCGCAGGCGGTGACCCTCAAGGCAGTCG
>NZ_WJSQ01000300.1 GCF_009720245.1 Sphingomonas segetis
CCGCGCGCGCGGCATGCCGGCCACCCATTCGGGCGAAGGCAGCGTCGCCTGCGCCAGCGCCCAGATCAGCCCGGCCTCGATCTGCTGCGCGACGAGGCCGGTGTTGAGTGCCCGTCCGCAATCGACGGCGGCGACGAGCCGGCCGACCTTCACCTGCTGGTCGCTGCCAATGCTCGCCTCCGCAACCAGGCCGATGTGCGACCCGAAGGCGGAGCAGCCGGCGATCCCCATCGTACTGCCGGGGCCGCCGCCATCCCATTGCGCCAGTCGCGCCGCGCCTTGCAGGCAGCGCGCGAGGCGCCCGTTCTGCCCGAGCATCGACATGCGGAAGGCGAGCGGCTCCACCCCGGCCGCATGCGCCAGCTCGTCGATGAAGCTCTCCGTGAAGAAGGCGAACTCGCGCTCGGGCGAACCGCGCATGTAGCCGGTTTCGTAGGGAAGGGACGGACGCATGGCTTCGACCGTCACGTTGGGGATTCCGTAAGGCGGAAGTCCGGTCACGGCGTTGCGGATCGCGCGTCCGGTGTCGTCCACCTCGAGCAGCCGGGCCATCGCAGCGCCCATGCCGCTCACTGTCGCGACCTGCATCTTCCACGCGGCGGTGATCCCGCCCGCGCCCGGAAGCGCCGTTATCCGCGCAAGAGCGCCGGCCGAGACGAGGTCGTGATTCTGGCTCGAACTTTGCGACAGGATTAGCTGCACCGGCGCCTTGGCCCGCCGCGCCAGCTCGACCGCGAACGGAATCGCGTCCGCCTCGAGCGCCGAACAGCCGCCGGGTTCGATCGGAGCAATTGCCGAGGCGTCGATGATCGCGTTCGGCAGGCTGGCGCGGGTTAGAGCCGAGGCCACCTCCGCCTGAGCCTCCGAAGGATCGCCGGCGA
>NZ_WJSQ01000301.1 GCF_009720245.1 Sphingomonas segetis
TGGCCCGCCGCGCCAGCTCGACCGCGAACGGAATCGCGTCCGCCTCGAGCGCGCGCCCGGCGGGCGCGCCGACCGGCATCGGATAAAGCGTGACATGGCCTTCGCCGACCCTCGCAGCCTCGGCAGCCGCGGTCCGGGCGAGCGCCGGCGCCTGGGTCGGCGCCCACACTTCCACGCGGCTGCCGTCGAAGCGCGCGGTGGCGGTGAGCGGCTCGATGCCGAGATGCTGGCTCGGGGCGACGAAATAGGTGGCCGCGAGGGGGCGCGACCCTTCGATCGCGGACTCGTAATCGCCTCGCCTGAAGCTCCGCCGGCCGCCGCCGCCGCCGAGCGCCCGCTCGAACGCTCGGCGGATTTCCGCCGCCGTCCGGGTGCCTGAGAAGACCGGATCGGCGGCGTGCAGCGCGCGCTCCGCCGCCCACCAGTTTTCGGCGACCACTCCGACCCAGTCCTCGCGGGCGACGAGCTGGCGCGCGCCGCCCAGCTTCTCGACAGCCTCGCGCGAATAGCCGGTCAGCTTTCCGCCTGGCGGCGCTGCCCGCACCGAAGCGAACAGCATCCCCGGCAACCGAACATCGCCGGCAAATCGCCAGCTGCCGTCGGCCTTGGACGGTCCGTCGAGCCGCGGCAGCGGCTTTCCGATCAGTCGCCCCCTTGCACCTCTGCGCGGCCCGGTCTTGCCCGGTGGACTTCGCTCCGCCGCTTCTTCGGCGAGCTCGCCGAAAGTGAACGTGCGGCCGCGGTTCATCACGAACCCGTCGCCAGTCTCGCACTCTTCGGGATCGGCGTTCCACCGGTCCGCAGCGGCGCCGACCAGCATCGCCCGCGCGACCGCGGCCGCCGCTCGCAGCGGTTCCTCGAACGCGCGCACCGACGTC
>NZ_WJSQ01000302.1 GCF_009720245.1 Sphingomonas segetis
TTCGCGCAGGTTCGCGGCCTTGCCGGCGGTCATCAGCAAGGCGCCCGCGTTGAGCGCCACCACGGCGTTATCCGCCTCACCGCCGCGGCCGGACAGCAGCGCGGCGAGGCGGGCGGCATTTTCGGTCGGCGTGCCGCCGGCGATCTGCTGCACCGGCATTCGCTCGAGGCCCGCCTCTTCGGGCGTGATCTCGATCTCCTCGAGCAGCCCGGCGCGCAGCGATACCGCGCGGGTGAAGCCGTGCAGCGCGACTTCGTCGAGTCCTGAGCCGTGCACGATGAGCGCGCGCTCGACTCCCAGTGCCCGCAACGTCTCGGCGATTGGCCGCAGCAGGCCCGGATCTGCGACCCCGAGCAGCTGCACCTTCGGTCGCGCCGGGTTCAGGCACGGGCCGAGCAGGTTCATGATCGTGCGCACCTTGAGCGCTCGGCGGACCGGCCCGGCGTGGGCGATTCCCGGGTGGTAGATCGGCGCGAGCAGGAAGCAGAAGCCGGTCCGGTCGAGAATCTCCCGCGATTCGAGCGGTGACAAATCGAGCCGGGCGCCCAGCGCCTCGAGCACGTCGGCGGAGCCGCACTTCGACGTGAACGAGCGGTTGCCGTGCTTGACGACGGGAAGGCCGCAGGCCGCGGCGACGAGGGCCGCGGCGGTCGAGACATTGATCGAGCCGGAGAAATCGCCGCCCGTCCCGCAGCTATCGGCGAAAAGATAGGCTGGCGTTGGGAAATGCCGAGCCGCGTCGCGCAGCGCCAGCGCGGCGCCGGTCAGCTCCTCGGCGGTTTCGCCCTTGACCCGGAGGGCTACGAAGGCGGCGGCCATCAGCGGCTCGCCGAGCGTGCCCTCGACGATGCGGCCGAACAAGGCACGCGCGTC
>NZ_WJSQ01000303.1 GCF_009720245.1 Sphingomonas segetis
CGAGCCGCGACGGCGCGACCCTGACCCGTGCCGCCGAAGCGCGGCGCGCCAACCTGCTGACGCTGCGCTTCGGCGATGGAAGCGTGGATGCGGCTGTCGACGGCGGCGGGACCGCCGCCCGGCCGGTTGAGCGCAAGCTCCGGCGATCCTACATGGGCGGGCAGCCCGGCCTGTTCGACGCGCCGGAGGAGTAAGCCGATGCTCATGTCTGGAAGCGGCAGGGCCGCACGCGTTCATTATCTGCCCGGCACTTTCCGCCTGCTCAGCGACGGCGACCATGTGGTCTGTGCGGTCACCGGCGCGCGGATCCCGCTCCACGAGCTGCGTTACTGGAGCGTCGAACGGCAGGAGCCTTATGTCGACGCTGCGGCCAGCCTCAAAGGCGAGCAGGCGGCCGGGTCGCGCTAGGCAGCCGCAGCTAGCCGATCCGCTTCACCTTGATCCCGTTTCCGCCGGGGATGGTCAGCCAGAAGCTCCCCAGCGACCCGCGCTTTACGTTGACCTTCTTGCCCGGCCGCGCATCGAGCCCCGGCCAATCGTCGGTCTGGCTCCAGGTCGACCCGTCGTCGAGGGTGATCACCCAGCCGCCGTCGAGGTTTCGCCCAGTGCTCCGGATCGTGCCCTCGATCTGATCGATCTCGCCCTCGCCGCCGAACAGCCCGCCAAAATTGGGGATCGAGAAGCCGAACAGCGAGCGTCCCGCCGCGCGGACCTTCTGCTTGTCGACCATGACGATGTCCTTGCTCGCGATCGCCTGGCCAACCGCCGCGGCCTCGCGGTCGAAGCAGGCAAGTCGCTGGTCGGCCGCCGCAATCGCCCGGCACGCCATCAGGCGCTGCACCTGCGCGGGGGGGGCG
>NZ_WJSQ01000304.1 GCF_009720245.1 Sphingomonas segetis
GCCTGCTCACGCCGACGCCGAGCAGCGCCTTGAGCCGCGCCTTGACGGCGGCGGCGAGGTGCGTGTCGACGACCGGCGCGCTGGTGAGGCGCACCGACAGCGGGTTCACCGGCGTCCCGCCCATCCTGACTTCGAAATGGACGTGCGGTCCCGTGGATAGCCCGCTCGACCCGACATAGCCGATCACCTGCCCCTGCCGCACGAAGCTGCCCGGCTCGGCGGCGATCGAGCTCATGTGACCGTAGAGGCTGACGATTCCGCCCGCGTGCGCGATCTTGACCTCCCGGCCGTAGCCGCCGGCCCATCCCGCGGAGACCACGCGGCCGTCTCCCGCCGCCACGATCGGGCTCCCCCACGAAGCGCCGATGTCGAGCCCCGCGTGGAAGCGCGAGAAATGCAGGATCGGGTGATAGCGGTTGCCGAAATAGGAGGTGATGTGGCCATCAACCGGCATCATCATCCCGCTCGTCGTGGCCGCGGGCCGCTCGACGTTCGCAGCGTCGATCCATCGGCCCTGGCCGTTCGCATCCCACCTGACGAGCTGCAGCCCCCGTTCCCCGATCCGATCGAGCCCGGCGTAAAGCAGCCGGTGGTTACTGCCGAGCACCAGGTCGAAGCTGTCGCCCGCCGGGACCTCGCCGACGTCGATCTCGGTCGCGAGCGCCGCAAGATATTCCGCCGCCACTTGAGGGCTCGCGCCGGCCGTCCGAAGCGACCAGTAAAAGCCTTCTCCGATGCGACCGCGGATGCGCAGCGGGCCGGCGCCCGCAGGTGCCGCCACTGGCGCCTGCTGCGTCTCGGCCGGCGGCACGAAGGCGCGTTTCGGCGCGAACTCGATCGG
>NZ_WJSQ01000305.1 GCF_009720245.1 Sphingomonas segetis
CGCGCCGGAATCGGGCCTTCCGAAGGCACGGTGCGGACCGATCCGGCCGCGGTGCCGCCGGGAGCAACGCCGGGCGCAACGCGCGCGAGCATCGCCCGCGCGGCCGGAATCCTGGTTTATGCGCTGATCATCATCCCGTTCGCGATCGCGGCGCTGCAAGTGCTCGGGATCGAGGCGATTTCGGCGCCGGCAACGGCCATGCTCAACGACATCCTCGCGGCCATCCCGCGGGTGCTTGCCGCCGCGCTGTGGATTGGCATCGCGTTCGTCGCCGCCAAGTTCCTCAAGACGATCATCGAGGCCATCCTGCCGCCGACCGGCTTCGACGACGCGATCCGCTCGACCGGCGTGCTTCCGCCCAACGCCTTCCCGTCGCGGATTGTCGCCAACATCGCAATGATCGCGATCATCCTCGCCGCGTCGATCGAGGCCGCCAAGCAGCTCGGCGGCGGGACGATCGCGATCTTCCTCGCGCAGGTGACCGAGCTCGGCGGCAAGGTGATTTTCGGGACTTTGATCATCGTCGCCGGCATCTTCCTGGCGCGGATCATCGCCAAGCTGGTTGGCAGCGGGACGGGCGAAGGCGGCTATGCGCAGGCCCTCGTCCGCTACGCGATCATTGCCCTGTTCACGGCGATCGGGCTCACCTTCATGGGGCTTGCCGACCAGATTGTGATGCTCGCCTTTGGGCTGATCCTTGGCTCGGCCGCGATCGCCTGCGCGCTCGCCTTCGGCCTCGGCGGACGCGACGCCGCCGCGCGGGTGCTCGATCAATGGGCCGACCAGGCTGGCGGCCCGCCGATG
>NZ_WJSQ01000306.1 GCF_009720245.1 Sphingomonas segetis
TCGCGCCCGTAGCCGCGATCATAGTCGCGGTCGCTCCCGCCCATGCGCTCGTCGCGCCGCGTGTCCTGCCGCCGGCGCCGCTCGGCTTCCTCGTCGCCGAACCAGGACGAGATCTCGTCGCCCGCGCGCTCGAAAAAGCCGCGTTCGTCGCGGCCCCGGTCTCGGTCCTCGCCGCGCCAGTTGCGGTCGTCATGGTCATGGGCCCATCGCGAGCGTTCGTCGCGATCGTAGCGGTCGTAAGCCATGTTTCCTCCTTTGCGTGCTGAAAATGGCCGGCAGTACCGGCCTTCGAAGTCGCAAAAGAAACGAACGGGCGCTCCCCGCCGTTCCTGTCCGGAGCGGCGGACGGCGCCTGAAATCGGCGGGCCGACACGCAGGCGGGACAAGCGTTGCAAGGGGGGAAACAAGCCGCTAGGGGAGCCGCTCCCACACGTCCGGACCCCAGAGGTCCGGCGGCCGGCTGGAGGCGCGGGGCTGTAGCTCAGATGGGAGAGCGCTGCAATCGCACTGCAGAGGTCAGGGGTTCGATTCCCCTCAGCTCCACCAGCCTTCGCGGCCAGGCCGCTTCGGCTGGGGAGCCAGCCTCGCCAAGCATGACGCGAACGCCTGGCGGTCGCGGAATGCGGCCGCAGCAGAGGCACCGATGAAACACCAGCGCAACGCGCGCCGTCGTGACCGCCATCGCCGCGTCGGCGTTGATCGCCGGTCCGGCCCACTGCACGCCGGCGACGGGCTCGTCGCTGTGCACGCCCGTCCGCTATCGCCGGCGAAGGCTTCGTGGACGAGGGCG
>NZ_WJSQ01000307.1 GCF_009720245.1 Sphingomonas segetis
CCGCCCAGGCTCTCACCCGTGCGGCGATGACGAAGCAGCTCGACGCCTCGTTCAAGGTCGTCGATGCCAACGGCGACGGGACGCTCAGCGCGGCCGAGATCGGCGCCGCCGAGCTCAAGGTGCAGCAGACCCGCGCCGCGGCGGTTCGCCAGCGCTTCGAGGGCGAGTTCGCCAAGCTCGACACCAACCGCGACGGCCAGCTCAGCAAGGTCGAATTCATGGCCGCATCGCCCGCCGCGCCCAAGGCCGCGCCCAACGGCGCGCCGGCGCTCGCGCAGATCGACAAGAACAAGGACGGCAAGGTCAGCCTCGACGAATATCGCGCGCCCAAGCTGGCGAGCTTCGACAAGCTCGACACCAACCACGACGGGACGCTGAGCGCGACCGAGCGCCAGGCCGCGATGGCCCAGGCGCAGCGCCGCCGCTAGCCAGGCGAATCGGCGCCGGGCGCACGCGCGTCCGGCGCCGCTCCCCGCCGCCGGCCCGACGATGGTGAAGCCGCGATGACGGACAAGGCGAAGGGCCGCGTGCAGCCCTTGTTCGTGACGCCTCTCGTGCTCGGCGAGCTCGACGGCGCGGAAGCGCTCAACGCCGCGCTCGAGCGGACCATCCTCGCCCGGCGGGACCAGAGCCCGGGCCTCAAGCTGTCGAACCGCGGCGGCTGGCAATCCACGCATGATTTCGCCGACTGGGCGGGCGACGAAGGCCGCGCCGTCGTCCGCCGCGCGCTCGATCTCGCGAGTGCTCACGCCCA
>NZ_WJSQ01000308.1 GCF_009720245.1 Sphingomonas segetis
GGGCGATGGGCGGCTTCGGCGACGGACACGGGTCTGGTTCGGAGGCGCTTAGCGGGCGCCCTCGCGCTCGGCGCGCTTGCGCTCGAGCTTGCGTGCGCGGCGAATCGCGGCGGCGCGTTCGCGGGCGCGCTTTTCCGACGGCTTTTCGTAATGACGGCGCAGCTTCATCTCGCGGTAGACGCCCTCGCGCTGCAGCTTCTTCTTGAGCGCGCGCAGCGCCTGCTCGACATTATTGTCGCGAACAATGATCTGCATAAGGTCCGGTCACACTCCTAAAGTCTTCAAAATCAGGGACTTAAGATCCCATATGCCAGCGGTCGAGGCAGCAGGCCCCGTCTCACCGGCAATAAAATAGCGGCCTCCAGAGGCGGGACCTCGGCGGCGCGCAGCCCTTAGCAGGGCCGCCGAAGCCGTTCAAGCCATGGATCGCGCACGGCGCGTGCGACGAAGCGTTGGCCTGGAACGATGGGACGGGGAACATGAACCCTAGGGTTATCGGCCATTAAGCCTTTGAATGGTAAAGAGATGGCCAGAGCGGAGGGAATTGAATGAGCTTGAATCGAAGGGAAATGCTGCGTCTTGGCGCCGCCGGCGCCGGAGGTCTCATCCTCTCTTCCGCGGCGATGTCGCAGGCATTGCCGGGAGTCCTGTTGCCGAAGGCGACCGGCACGACCAGCCCGCTGGCGCCGGTCCCGGCCCAGCCGATCGCGGCGCCGGCCGCGCCGATCGGCATCGACGCGCAGCTG
>NZ_WJSQ01000309.1 GCF_009720245.1 Sphingomonas segetis
CCGCTCACCGAGCGGATCGTCAAGGCCTTCGCCGACATGGTCGACGCGCCGGGCGGCCTGCTGCTGGCCGGCGAGGGCGGGTCGGCCGCCCTCGCGGCGAGCTGGAACTGGCCGGGCGAAAGCCCATCGGCAGCATGCCGGGCCGAAAACGGCGCGCTGTGGGGCGCAATCGAGGAAAGCGGCCGGATCGTCGAGTTCGAGGCGCTGCGGCAGGGGTGGGCAAAGGACGCAGACAAAGCGCTTCCGGTGCCCGGGTGGATGCTCGACGACAAGCTGGTGTGGGTCGGCGTGCCGCTGCTCCACCAGCAGCGGCTGGTCGGCCTCGTGATCCTCGCCGCGCCCGAATATCGCCGCCCGCTCGACTGGGAAGATTTCGACCTGTTGCGCACCGGCGGCAAGCAGGCGGCGAGCTCGCTCGCCGAGGCGATGAGCCAGGAAGCGCTCGCCAATGCGCAACGGTTCGAGGAGTTCAACCGCCGCTTCGCCTTCATCCTGCACGACATCAAGAATCTGGTGAGCCAGCTGTCGCTGCTCGCGCGCAACGCCGAGCGGCACGCCGACAATCCGGAATTCCGCGCCGACATGGTGGCGACTCTGCAATCGTCGGTCGGCAAGATGAACGAGCTGCTCGCACGCCTCGCGCCGAAGTCGTCGGCGCGGGTGCAGCGGGTCGAGGCGCAGCCGCTGCGGCCGATCCTGACCGCGGCAATCGCCGCCCGCCG
>NZ_WJSQ01000031.1 GCF_009720245.1 Sphingomonas segetis
CCGCTTGCGCCGTCGTCGATCGCAGTAGACGACGACAGCGCGCCGCCCCCGAGCGAGGCGATGCGCGCGGCAGCACTTCGGGGAACGTGGATCCACCAGCTGCTTGAACGCCTTCCGACTGTGGAGCCTGCGCAGCGTGCGGCGGCGGCCGACCGCTGGCTCGAGCGATCGGCGGGCGTGAGCGAAGCGGCGGCACGCACGGCGATCGTCGAGCAGGTCTGCGGGATCATCGCCGACCCCCGCTTCGCGCCGTTGTTCGGCAATCGCTCGCTTGCCGAAGCGCCGCTCGCCGCGACCTTGCCCGACGGGCGCGTGATCGCCGGAACTGTCGATCGGCTTTTGGTCGACGAAGGCGCGGTTTCGGTAATCGACTTCAAGACCGGCCGGGTTCCCGCCACGGAAGCGGAGATCCCGAATGCCCATCGCGCGCAGATGCAGGCCTATGCCGAAGCGCTGGGCGTGATCTTTCCCGGGCAGCGGATCAATGCATCGCTTTTGTACACGGCAGGGCCAAAACTGATTGAAGTCATATCTTGAGCGCTCGGGTGCCAGCGCCCATATGGCCGTTAACCTTTGCCAGGAGATTCGCCCGCCATGGCCACCAAAACGGTCACCGACCAGAGCTTTACGTCCGACGTTCTCGGAGCCGAGGGTCCCGTCCTCGTCGATTTCTGGGCGGAATGGTGCGGGCCTTGCCGGATGATCGCGCCGGCGCTCGAGGAAATCGCCAACGACCTCGGTGACAAGGTGACGGTCGCCAAGCTCAACATCGACGAGAACCCGGACACGCCCGGCCGCTACGGCGTTCGCGGAATCCCGACAATGCTGTTGTTCAAGGGCGGTCAGCCGATCGCGCAGAAGGTCGGCGCGGCGCCGCGCAGCCAGATCCAGCAATGGCTGGAAGGGAATCTCTGAGTTTACTTGCCCGGCGGCTCGGTTCCCTCGAGCCCTCTCGTGTTAGGCCGGAACTTGTCGTGCCGGGGCAGCTCGTCTCCCGGCTCGAACCAGCCGATCTTGCTTCCCCAAAAGATGTGAAAGCCCGGCGCGATGGCTTCCGGGTTGTCGAGCGTCGCGACGCTGAAATCGACGGTTTCCGGCTGGTGATCGACCTTCATCAGGAACGGCGTTCCGCATTCGCCGCAGAACTCGCGATGGCCGAAGCTCGAGGAGCGGGCGGACTTCACGTACTCCGCGCCCTTCGTCCACACAAAATCCCCGTCTGGAACGCTCGCGAACACCATAGCGGGCGCGCCGCTGCTCAGCTGGCAGGTGCGACAGTGGCACCAGCCGCAATCGAACGGTTCGCTCCTGAGCGAATAGCGGACCGCACCGCACATGCATCCGCCGGTCGGTCCCGCCATTTGTTCACGGCTCCTTTAATTGACTACGGCTAGGGCGCTCCTTACATCGCCGGCGACAATTTCCCAGAGCGTGGCGAGAGGTTTTCGCGCCGTCCAGACGCCCGGGTTTCTAAGGGAATTCATGTGTTCGCCTCAGTGGCAAAAAGCATCTTCGGATCGGCCAACGACCGCTATGTTCGCGGCCTTGGCAAATATGTCGACGCCGTCAATGCGTTCGAGCCGAGCATCCAGGCACTGAGCGATGACGAGTTGCGCGGTCAGACCGAGAAATTCCGCCAGCAGCTGGCGGACGGCGAGAAGCTCGACAACCTTCTTCCTGAGGCGTTCGCGACCGTGCGCGAAGCGGCCATCCGCACCCTTGGCCAGCGGCATTACGACGTTCAGTTGATCGGCGGCATCGCGCTCCACCGCGGCGAGATCGCCGAGATGAAGACCGGCGAAGGCAAGACGCTCGTGGCGACGCTCGCGGTCTATCTCAACGCGCTCGAGGGGAAGGGCGTCCACGTCGTCACCGTCAACGATTATCTCGCCCGCCGCGACGCCGACTGGATGGGGCAGGTCTACCGCTTCCTCGGGATGACCGTCGGCGTGATCGTCCCGAACCTCGCGGACGAGGACCGGCGAGCCGCCTACGCCGCCGACATCACCTACGGGACCAACAACGAGTTCGGCTTCGATTACCTGCGCGACAACATGAAGTTCTCGCGCGAGCATATGGTCCAACGGCCGTTCAATTTCGCGATCGTCGACGAGGTCGACTCGATCCTCATCGACGAGGCGCGCACGCCGCTGATCATCTCGGGCCCGACCGACGACAAGTCGGACCTATACATCGGCGCCGACAAGATCGTGAAAAGCCTGGTGGCCGAAGATTACGACCTCGACGAGAAGCAGAAGAGCGTCGTCCTGACAGAGGACGGAACGGAAAAGGCCGAGCGGCTGCTCGAAGAAGCCGGACTGATCGAAGGCCGCAACCTCTATGACATCGCCAACACGCAGGTCGTCCACCACGTGAACCAGGCGCTCAAGGCCAATGTCATTTTCAGGAAGGACATCGATTACATCGTCAAGGACGGTAAGGTCGTCATCATCGACGAATTCACCGGCCGGATGATGGAAGGGCGGCGCTGGTCGGACGGGCTTCACCAGGCGGTCGAGGCCAAGGAAGGGGTCAACATCGAGCCCGAGAACCAGACTCTCGCCTCGATCACTTTCCAGAACTATTTCCGGATGTACCCCAAGCTCTCGGGCATGACCGGCACGGCGATGACCGAGGCGCCGGAATTCTTCGACATCTACAAGATGAACGTGGTCGCGATCCCGACCAACGTGCCGGTGCAGCGGATCGACGAGGACGACGTCTTCTACAAGACGCTGCCGGAAAAATTCAAAGCGATCGCCGAGGAACTGAAGACCAAGCAGGAGCTCGGACAGCCGGTGCTGGTCGGCACCGTGTCCATCGAAAAGTCGGAAATGTTGTCCGAATATCTCGAGAAGGAGAGCGTCAAGCACTCGGTGCTCAATGCCCGCTTCCACGAGCAGGAAGCGTATATCGTCGCTCAGGCGGGCCGCGTCGGCGCGGTAACGATCGCAACCAACATGGCCGGCCGCGGCACCGACATCCAGCTCGGCGGCAATCTCGAGTTCCGGATGCGGGGCGAATTCCCCGACCTGGTTGAGGGAACTCCGGAATACGACGCCCAGGCAGCCAAGATCCGCGAAGAAATCGTCGCCGAGAAGCAGCATGTGCTGAGTATCGGCGGCCTGTACGTGCTTGGTACCGAGCGCCACGAGAGCCGGCGCATCGACAACCAGCTGCGCGGGCGGTCGGGACGCCAGGGCGATCCCGGCCTGTCCAAATTTTATCTCAGTCTCGACGACGACCTGCTGCGCATTTTTGGCCCGCAGACCATGTTCTCGCGGCTGATGAACAAGAATTTGGAGGACGGCGAGGCGATCGTTTCGCCGTGGATCAGCAAGGCCATCGAGACCGCGCAGAAGAAGGTCGAGGCCCGCAATTACGACATTCGCAAGCAGGTCGTCGAATTCGACGACGTGATGAACGACCAGCGCAAGGTGATTTACGAGCAGCGCGCCGACATCATGGACGCGGAAAGCGTTTCCGAGGTGATCGCCGACATGCGCATCGACACGGTCGAATCCATCGTCGCCGTGAATTGTCCGGAGGGCAGTTTCCCCGAGCAGTGGAATGTCGAGACGCTCAAGGAGAGCGTCGAGGCACTGTTCGGACTCCAGCCGCCGATCGACGAGTGGCTGGAGGAAGAGGCGGTCGATCCGGTTTTGATCAACGAGCGGCTGCAGAAGCTTGCCGAAGATTCGATGGCCGCGAAGCTCGACGGCGTCGAGCCGGAACGCTGGGCCGATGTCGAGAAGCAGGTCCTGATCCAGACCCTCGACCACCATTGGAAGGAGCACCTCGCGACGCTCGACGCGCTTCGCCAGGTGATCCACCTGCGCAGCTACGCCCAAAAGAAGCCGATCGACGAGTATAAGCAGGAGGCCTTCCTGCTTTTCGAGCGCCTGCTCGTGTCGATCCGCGAAGAGGTCACGCGAATCCTCATGCGCGCGCAGGTCCAGCTCGAGCCGCCGCCGCCGCCGGTGCTGCCGGACTTCATCACCCAGCATCTCGATCCGTTCTCAGGCGACGACGACACGGCCGACATCGACGCGGCGACGGGCGCAGTGCTTTCGAGCATACCGTTCGCGAACATCCCGCAGCAGCCGTTGCCGCGGCGTGAGGGCGAGGCCGGGGTCATCGAAGCGCCGGTCAGCCGCAATGCGCCGTGCCCGTGCGGATCGGGCAAGAAGTACAAGCATTGCCACGGACAGCTGGCGTGAACAGGGACAGTCCCTCCGACGAGGGACTGTCCCTTTCTCCATCCATCGACCGCACAGAGCTGAGGCGCGCCTACCGCCCCGACGAAGAGCAGGTCGCAGTCGAGCGGATCGCGCAGGCGCGGCTAAGCGCCGCCGAGCGCGGCGAAGCGACCGCGACCGCGCGCACGCTGGTCAAGGCCGTCCGGGCGCACAAGCCGTCGGGCGTTGACGCCTTCCTGCACGCCTACGACCTCGGCTCGGACGAGGGCATCGCGATGATGTGCCTCGCCGAGGCGCTTCTGCGCATCCCCGACGCGCACACCGCCGACGAACTGATCGCCGACAAGCTCGCGGGGCCGGACTGGTCGGAGAAACTCGGGCATTCAGGCTCGGCGTTCGTCAACGCGGCGACCTTCTCGCTGCTGCTGACGGGCAAGGTGCTCGAAGGGGCGCAGGACCGGTCCGACAATTGGAAGGCGGCGCTCGGCCGCGCCGTCGGCCGGCTCGGTGAGCCCGTCGTCCGCACCGCCGTGCGCGAGGCGATGAAGATCCTCGGCCGCAACTTCGTGTTCGGCCGCACGATCGACGAAGCGCTGCAGCGCGCAAAACCGGAGCGCGCGAAGGGTCTCAGTCACAGCTTCGACATGCTCGGCGAAGCGGCAAAGACCTATGAAGATGCGGAACGCTACGCTCGATCTTACAGCTCCGCGCTCGACCGGATCGCAAGAGAGGCGAAAGGCGGCTTCCGCTCGTCGCCGGGGATTTCCGTGAAACTGACCGCGCTTCACCCGCGGTTCGAGTTTTCGCACGCCCACGAAGCCCTTGGACACGTCATTCCGGTTGTGCGCGAGCTGGCGCTCAAAGCGGCCAGGGCCGACGTCCACTTCACGATCGACGCCGAGGAAGCGGACCGGCTCGAGCTCCAGCTCGACGTCTTCGAAGCCCTGCTCGCCGACGATGCGCTGTTGGCGAGCGGCTGGGGCGGGTTCGGAATCGCCATCCAGGCCTACCAGAAGCGAGCCGCGCCTCTGTGCGACTGGGTCATCGAGGCAGCCCGCGCGCGCGGCCGCAAGCTGATGGTCCGCCTCGTCAAGGGCGCCTACTGGGACACCGAGATCAAGGCGGCGCAGGTCGGCGGCTTCGTCGATTATCCGGTGTTCACGCGCAAAGTCGCGACCGACGTTTCCTATCTCGCCTGTGCGAAGAAGCTGCTTGCGGCCGAGGACGCGATCTATCCCGCCTTCGCCACCCACAACGCCAACACAATCGGGCAGGTGAAGGCGCTCGCCGGCGGCCGTGAATTCGAGTTCCAGCGCCTGCACGGCATGGGCGAGGAGCTGTACGAGGAACTCGCCAGGCTCGAGCGACATATCGGGGACACGCCGACGCCGGTGCGCATCTACGCCCCGGTCGGCAGCCACAAGGAGCTGCTCGCCTATCTCGTCCGGCGACTGCTTGAGAACGGCGCGAATTCGAGCTTCGTCAACCGCATCGCCGACGAGCAGGTGTCCCTCGACGAGCTGGTGCGCGATCCGGTCGCGGAGCTCGAGGCGCTCACGCCCAAGCGCAACCCGAAGATCGTCCTTCCGCGCGACGTGTTCGGCCCCGCGCGGCACAACAGCGCCGGCTGCGACCTTTCCGACCCGCTGCTGCGCGAGCCGCTGCTCGAGCGGCTGAAGGCGCTCGAGAGCCGTTGCTGGACGGCGAAGCCGACGCTCGGGAGGGGAGAGGCGCGGGCGGTCACTTCGCCTCACGACCGCCGGATCGAAGTCGGCACCGTTTTCGAGGCGAGTGCCGACGAGGTCGACCGCATGGTCCACGCGGCCCATGCTGCGCAGATCGCCTGGGACGCGCTCGGGGGCGAGGCGCGGGCGAGGGTGCTGGAGCGCACGGCCGACCTCTATGAAGAGCATCGCGAAGAGTTCTGGTCGCTGTGCATCCGCGAGGCCGGCAAGACCTTGCCCGACGCGGTGCTCGAAGTCCGCGAGGCGGTCGATTTTCTCCGCTTCTATGCCTCCGAGGCGCGGCGGCAGTTCACCGTGCCGCTGCCGCTTCCCGGGCCGACCGGCGAGCAGAACGAGCTTCGGCTCCACGGCCGGGGCGTATTTGCATGCATTTCGCCGTGGAATTTCCCGCTCGCGATCTTCACCGGCCCGATCGCCGCTGCGCTCGCCGCGGGCAACACGGCGATCGCCAAACCGGCCGAGCAGACGCCGCTGATTGGCGCGCTTGCCGTCGATCTGATGCATCGCGCCGGCATTCCGAGGGATGTGGTCCAGCTCGCTCCCGGCGACGGGCGCGTCGGCGCGGCGCTGACGGCCCATCCTTTGCTCGGCGGCGTCGCCTTCACCGGCTCGACCGACACGGCACGACGAATCAACCGCACGCTTGCGGAGCGCGAAGGGCCGATCATCCCGCTGATCGCGGAGACCGGCGGGCAGAATGCGATGATCGTCGACTCCTCAGCGCTGCCTGAGCAGGTCGCGCGTGACGTCATTTCGTCGGCGTTCCAGAGCGCTGGCCAGCGCTGCTCCGCGTGCCGGGTGGTGTTCGTCCAGGACGATGTCGCCGACGGCATGGTCGCGATGATCGCCGGCGCGGCCGAGGCGCTCGATGTCGGCGACCCGCGCGACCTCGCGACCGATGTCGGACCGGTGATCGACGAAGACGCCAAGCGCGCGCTCGAAGAGCATCTCGCCTGGCTCGACAAGAACGCGAAGCGAGTTGCCCGCCTGCCGCTACCAAACGAGGCTGCGCACGGCAGCTTCGTTTCTCCCGCGATTTATGAAATTTCGTCGCTAAGTCAGCTGAATCGCGAGAATTTTGGGCCGATCCTGCACGTCATCCGCTTCGATGGCGAGCGGATCGACCGGGTCGTCGAGCAGATCAATGCGACCGGTTACGGCCTGACGCTCGGCCTCCAGAGTCGGATCGATACGGTGCGCGATTATGTCGAGGAGCACGCGCAGGTCGGCAATTTCTATGTCAACCGAAACCAGATCGGCGCGGTAGTCGAAAGCCAGCCGTTCGGGGGGGAGGGGCTCTCCGGCACGGGGCC
The DNA here is from genome assembly GCF_009720245.1 of Sphingomonas segetis. Lineage (GTDB taxonomy): Bacteria > Pseudomonadota > Alphaproteobacteria > Sphingomonadales > Sphingomonadaceae > Sphingomicrobium > Sphingomicrobium segetis. Next base: position 7,258 of record NZ_WJSQ01000031.1, read on the forward strand.
CAAGGCGGGCGGCCCGCATTATGTCGCGCGCTTCGCGACCGAGCGCGTCACCTGCATCGACACCACGGCGGCCGGCGGCAACGCCAGCCTGATGGCCGCGCTCGAGGGCTAAGCTTTCGCGGCGCGCGTTTCGAGGCGAAGCTCGTCTTCCAGATTCTCGCGGTCGCGGCCGATGGTCGCCGTCGCGCAATGCGCCCCTTCGATGAAATAGCGCGCGGCGAGCGAACGGTCGTCGAACGATCCTTCGAGAGTCACCGCATCCCAGCCGCTGCCGCGCCCGACATAGCGGATGGCGACGCCATATTGCTCGGTCCAGAAGAAGGGTGCGGAATCGAAGCGCTCGGATGCACCGAGCATATTGGCCGCGGCGATCTCGCCCTGGCGCTCGGCCACGACCCAATGCTCGATGCGCATGGGCTCACCCGTCAGCGGGTTTGGATAGGCCGCGATGTCGCCGGCCGCGTAGATGCCCGGCAGAGTCGTTTGAAGCTGGTCGTCGACACGCACGCCGTTGCCAACCGTCGCCCCGGCGCTCTGCGCGAGTCCGGTACGCGGCTTTACGCCAATGCCGACGAGCACGAAATCGGCGGCGATCCTGCCGCCGCCGGCGAGCGTCACGGCTTTGCCGTCGAAACCTCCGACCACCGCGCTCAGGTGGAATTTGACGCCCTTGCCTTCATGCAGCGACTGGATCTCGCGTCCGAGCTCCTTGCCGAACACATGTTCGAGCGGGACTTCCTCGACCGAGACGATGTCGACCGCGACTCCGCGCTGACGGAGCGCGGCGGCGGCTTCGAGCGCGATGAAGCTCGCGCCGATGATGACGGCATGCGCGCCGGAGCGCGCCTGGCCGGCGATCGCGCGCGCGTCCGCGACGGTGCGCAACGTGAACACGTTGTCGGCATCGAAGCCCGGCACCATCAGCCGGTTGGGCTCGGCGCCGGTCGCGATCAGGAGCCTGTCGAAGGGGAGCTGCTCGCCGGAGGCGCAATAGACCGTGTGCGTGCCGGGATCTATGCGCGTGACCTCGGTCGATAGACAAAGATCGATCCGATGGTCGGCGTACCAGTCGTCGCCGCGCAGCCACAGCCATTGTTCGGGCGCGCTGCCCGCGAGATAGTCTTTCGAGAGGTTGGGGCGGTCGCAGGGCGGGTCGGCATCGGCGCTGAGGATCGTGACCTCGCCGGCAAAGCCTCGGCGGCGCAACTCGGCGGCGCAGGCCAGCCCGGCCGCGCCGCCGCCGACGATGACGATGTTGCGGATCGCCTCGTCGATGGCTGGCGTCGGGGCTTGCTGCTGTTCGGCCTTGCGACGAACGAAGACGCGATCGCCTTCCGTTTCGACCAGCCAGCAGTCGACCGGGTCGAGCGCCGGCGCGCGAAGTACGGCGCCGGTCCTGAGGTCGAAGCAGGCGTGATGGAGCGGGCAACGGACGCTTCCGGCGCCGGCAATGCCGTCGCCGAGGTTCCCGCCGTAGTGGGTGCAGGCACCGCCGATAGCGAACAATTCGCCGCCGAGCCTGGAGAGCAGGACCGGATCGTCGCCGACGCGCCCGGGAAGCGTGCCTTCGGCGGGGATGTCGCCGAGGTTTATGCCCTGGGAGAAGTCCGGTCCCGTCGCACTTGCGCCTTCACCCACGATTGCTGTCCTCCGTTCCTTCCCCAATTCGATGGCCGGCGGGTCGAAAGGGTTCCTGGACCGATGGAATGGCTCCCCGGGCCTGATTCGAACAGGCGACCATTCGATTAACAGTCGAACGCTCTACCGCTGAGCTACCGGGGAATGCCTTTTCGGAAGGTGGCGGCTAGATAGCGAAGCTCGTTCCAAAGGCAAGCGCTTACGTCGCGAATTGCTCCATCGCGATGCGCTCGTCGAGCGCGTGTTCGGGATCGAACAGCAGGGTGAGCGAGCGTTCGCGGTCGAGCCGGATTTCCACCTTGGCGACGTCGCGCACCTCGGTCTGGTCGGCCACGGCCGATACCGGGCGGTTCTCCGCCTCGAGGATGGTGAGGCAGACCGCGGTGTCGTCGGGCAGGATCGCACCCGACCATCGCCGCGGGCGAAAGGGGCTGATCGGCGTCAGCGCGAGCATCCTCGCCTGGAGGGGCAGGATCGGTCCGCGCGCGGACAGATTATAGGCGGTCGAGCCGGCCGGGGTGGCGACCAGGACCCCGTCGCAGGCAAGCTCGGGAAGGGCTACCCGGCCGTTGACCGAAATCTCGATCTTGGCGGTCTGCCGCGTCTCCCTGAGCAGAGAAACTTCGTTGATCGCCGAATGAGTAAAGGCCTTCCCGCCGACCGTCGTGGCCCGCATCTCGAGCGGCGCGACGCGGATCGGCTTGGCCTGTTCGATCCGCTCGCACAGCCGATCGACCACCCAGTCGTTCATCAGGAAGCCGACCGTGCCGCGGTTCATCCCGAAGACGGGCACCTGGGGGCGCTCGCCGTCGAGCATCTCGTGGAGCGTGTGGAGCATGAAGCCGTCGCCGCCGAGCGCGACGAGGACTTCCGCGTCGGCCGGGTCGGCGAAGCGGTAGCGCCGCCGAAGCAGCACTTCCGCGGCCTTCGCGACGTCCGTGCGCGACGACAGCAGGCCGATGCCGCGGCTCGTCAGGTCGAGCGGTGCCTTTTCCTGGCCCTTGGCCGCGTCCGCGTTCAAGCGTTGCTCCTGCCGTTGCCTGCGCAAGATAAGGGCATTGCGCGGCGAGGTCACTGTCCCGTTTCGGGGCTGCTTCAAAGCCGTGGTTTCGACCGGCCAGTTCGCTCGTTACCGAGCAGTCATGCTGATGTGGGACAGCATTAGTAAGTGGGGGAGGCGGGCGTCCGATATCGGGGCATCGCCGCCCGTCTCCCCCACGCGTGACCTGATGCTCGAAGCCGTCATTGCGCACGGGCAGGTCGATCTCGCTTTCCAGCCGATCATCGATGCCGGCAGCGGGCGCATGGTCGGCGCCGAGGCGCTCGCCCGGTCGGCGCTTTCGCGCGATGCCGAGACATTGTTCGCGAGGGCGACGTCCGCCGCACTCGGCGAGCGACTGTCCCGCCTGATCCAGCGCAAGGCGCTGCGTTCGGCGGCCGTGTGGGAAGGTGCGCTCAAGGGCCTGAGGATCTCGATCAACCTTCTTCCGGCGGACATCAGCCGTCCGGGCTACGAGCGCTGGCTGCTGGACGAGGTCGAGGCTGCCGGGATCGACGCGGCGCGCATCACGCTCGAGATTACAGAAAGCGCGCTGCTCGGCGATCACCGAAGCGTTGCCGCGCGGCTGGCGACGCTGCGCGACGCCGGCCTCAGTATCGCCGTCGACGATTTCGGGACGGGCTATGCGAGCCTCGCCTATCTGACCTCGTTGCCGCTCGACGTGCTCAAGATCGACCGCGGACTCATTGCACAGATCGTCCAGCGCGAGCGCGACCGGATCGTGGTCAAGGCGCTGATCAGCCTTGCGCGCGAGCTCGGGCTGAAGGTGGTCGCGGAAGGGCTGGAAACAGCCGAACAGCTGGCGCTGCTCAAAGACTGGGGCTGCGACTTGTACCAGGGCTTTTACGGAGCGCCGCCGCTGATGCACGACGAGCTTACGAGCTTCGCTGCGGCGTCCAATCAGGCCGCCTCCTTCTTCTCCCCGGCCGCGGCAACGCGGGCGAGTCCGCGCGATAGCTGAAGCGCGCCGTTGAGCCGTGCTTCGGGTGCCGGCCAGTTTCGGGCGAGCGTCATCTTGCTGTCGGGCCTGAGCTTCGCCGCCCCGTTCAGGCGGTCTATGTAGGCGAGCAGGCCGGCCAGATCGGGGAAACCGCTTTCCGCGAACGTGACCACCGCGCCCTTGGCGCCAAGGTCGAGCTTGGCGATCATCGCCTCGCGGCAATTGAGCTTCACCTCGACGATCTTCATCAGATTGGCGGTTTCCTCCGGGAGCGCGCCGAAGCGGTCGATCAGCTCGGCGGCGAAGGCGTCGATCGCCGGCCGGTCCTCGAGCTCTCCGAGGCGGCGGTAGAGGCCCATCCTGAGGTCGAGGTCGGGGACATAATGCTCGGGGATCATGATCGGCGCATCGACGCTGATCTGAGGCGAGAATTCCTCCTGCCGCGCCACGCCGCCCGCTTTCACTTCGAGGATCGCCTCCTCCAGCATCGACTGGTAGAGCTCGAAGCCGACCTCCTTGATGTGTCCCGACTGCTCGTCGCCGAGCAGGTTCCCGGCGCCGCGGATGTCGAGGTCGTGGCTCGCGAGCTGGAAACCGGCGCCGAGGTTATCGAGCTCGCTCAGCACCTGGAGGCGCTTCTGCGCGGCCTCGGTGATCGATCGGTCGGAAGGCATGGTGAGATAGGCATAGGCCCGCGTCTTGGCGCGCCCGACGCGGCCGCGCAGCTGGTAGAGCTGGGCGAGGCCGAAGCGGTCGGAGCGATAGACGATCAAGGTGTTCGCGCTCGGGATGTCGAGGCCGCTTTCGATGATCGTGGTCGACAACAGCACGTCGTACTTGCGGTCATAGAAGGCGCTCATCCGCTCCTCGACCGCGGTCGCGCTCATCTGGCCGTGCGCGGTGATGAACTTCACCTCCGGGGTCTGGCTGCGAAGCCATTCCTCCATGTCGGGCAAATCTGCGACGCGCGGCACGACGAAAAAGCTTTGTCCGCCGCGGAAATGCTCGCGCAGCAGGGCTTCGCGCAGGACGACGCCGTCGAACGGCGTGACGTAGGTGCGCACGGCGAGCCGGTCGACCGGCGGAGTCTGGATCACCGACAGCTCGCGGAGCCCGCTCATCGCCATCTGCAGCGTGCGCGGGATCGGCGTGGCGGTCAGCGTCAGCACGTGGACGTCGTTCTTGAGCGCCTTCAGCCGCTCTTTGTGAGCCACTCCGAAATGCTGCTCTTCATCGACAATGACGAGCCCCAAACGTTTGAAATTCACTGACTTTGCAAGCAAGGCATGTGTGCCGACGACGATGTCGATCCTGCCGTCGGCAAGCCCCTCCTTGGTCCGCTTCGCCTCCGCCGCCGGCACCAGCCGCGACAACCGCCCAATCTCGATCGGGAAGCCGTGGAAGCGCTCGACGAAATTCGAATAATGCTGGCGCGCGAGCAGAGTCGTCGGACAGACCAGCGCGACCTGCTTGCCCGACATCGCCATGACGAACGCTGCGCGAAGCGCCACCTCGGTCTTGCCGAAGCCCACGTCGCCGCACACCAGCCGGTCCATCGGCTTGCCGGCTTCCAAATCCTGGAGCACGTCGCCGATCGCGCGGTCCTGGTCGTCTGTCTCCTCGTAGGGGAAGCGGTCGACGAAGGCGGGATAGCTGGAGTCGGCCTCGGCGACGACGCCGGGGCGCGTCGCGCGCATCGCCGCGACCCTGATGAGCTCGCCGGCGATCTCGCGGATGCGGTCCTTCATCCGCGCCTTGCGCCGTTGCCACGCCTCGCCGCCGAGGCTGTCGAGGCTCACGCCCTCGCCCTCGCTGCCGTAGCGCGTCAGTAACTCGATATTCTCGACCGGCACGTAGAGCTTGTCGCCGCGCGCATATTCGAGCGCGACGCAGTCGTGCGGGACCTTGCTCACCGGGATCTGCGTCAGACCTTCGTAGCGGCCGATGCCGTGGTCGGCGTGCACTACCAGGTCGCCCGGCGAGAGTGTCGCGAGTTCCTCGAGGAAGGCCGCGGACGCCTTCTTCCTGCGGCGGCGGACGAGCCGGTCACCAAGCATGTCCTGCTCGGTGAGCACCGCTACGTCTGGCGTGGTGAAGCCGTGGTCGAGCGGGAGCACGAGGAGCGCCGGCTGGGTCCTGGACCCGAGCGCTTCCTGCCAGTTGTCGGCGAGCTTCTGCGCCTTGAGGCCATGATCCTCGAGGAGGCCGGAAAGCCGCTCGCGCGCACCGCGCGTGTAGCTCGCAAGAACGACCTTGTGGCCGGAGCGGCGCAGATCGCCGACGTGCTGAGCAACCGCCTCGTAGACGTTCGTCTGCTGCGCGCGTTCGGGCGCGAAATCGCGCGCGGCGTCGACGCCGAAGTCGATCACCCGTTCGGATTCGGGCTCATGGAACGGCGAGGCGAGATGGATTGGGCGCTCGGACTCCAAGCCTTCCCATTCCTTCTTCGAGAGATAGAGCGTTCCCGGCTCAAGCGGGCGATAGCTGCCCGGCGCGACTTCCATCGCACGCACGCGGTTCTGGTAATAGTCGTCGATCGCTTCGCGGCGCGATCCCACCGCCTGGTCGGCCGCGGCATCGCGGAGGACGAGGTCATTCTCGCCGAGGTGATCGAACATGGTCGCGAGCCGCTCCTCGAGCAGAGGCAGCCAATGCTCCATCCCCGACATTCGCCGGCCTTCCGACAAGGCCTGGTAAAGCGGATCCTGCGTGGCCGCCGCGCCGAACTTCTCGCGATAGCCCGACCGGAAGCGCTTGATGCTGTCGGAGTCTATCAGCGCTTCCGACGCCGGCATCAGCATGAAGTCCTGCGCCTTGTCGGTCGAGCGCTGGTCGGCGGGGTCGAAGCGGCGCAGGCTGTCGATCTCATCGCCGAAAAAGTCGAGCCGGAGCGCCTGGCTCTCGCCGGCAGGGAAAAGGTCGATCAGCGATCCGCGCACCGCATACTCGCCATGCTCGGCGACGGTGTCGACGCGCTGGTAGCCGAGCGCGTTCAGCTGCTCGACGAGCGCCTCGCGTTCGATTCGTTCGCCCTTTGCGATTCGCCGGGTCAGCTGCCGGATTCGGAAGGGAGTCAGCAGCCGCTGCGTAGCCGCGCTTGCCGTGGCGATGAGCAGCTGCGGCTTGTCACGCTTCACCTGGAGGGCGCTCAGCGTCGCCAGCCGCTCCGCCATCACACGCAGGGCAGGGGAAGCGCGGTCATAGGGGAGGCAGTCCCAGCCGGGCAGCGTCAGAAGCTCGACCTCGGGCGCGAACAGGGGGACCGTGTCGGCAAGCGCGCGGAGCGCCGCTTCATCGGCGACGATCGCGACGGCGCGGCCGCCCCTGCTGGTCCCGTGCGCCGCGCGCGCCAGATCGGCAGCGAGCCATGGAAGGAAGCCCGTCGGCACGCCCGCGAGCGTGAGTGGCTCCTCGGCGCGGACGACGCGCTGCAGCGGTTCGCTCATCGCGCCACCTGGATATAATCGAGCCTTTTCAGCGCCTCGGTCATCGCACCGGCGAACCGCTCCGGCGGCTCGGCGGTTCCGTGCGCCCACGCCATGATGTCGACGTCCTGTTCGTCGAGCATGGATTCGAACAGCTTGCGCTCGTCCTCATTCCACGAGCCACCGTGAGCGTCGAAGAAGCCGCCGATCAGCATATCGGCTTCTTTCGTCCCACGATGATGGGCGCGCCAGTGGAGGCGCTTCAGGTCCCGGTCGGAAGGCATGGCGCGCATGTAGTAGCGAAAGTTCGTCATTGCGAGGCCCCGAGCAGGCTGCGGCAATCCACTCGCTTCACTGGATTGCTTCGCCGCGCTCGCAATGACAACAACCGTCCATGCGGCCCGGAATCCTCAACCCATTGTTCACGGAGGTGGAGGCGCTCAAGGGTGTCGGGCCGCAAGTTTCCAAACAGCTCAAGAAGCTCGGCATCGAGCGGGTCGTCGACCTGCTCTACCACCTGCCGACGGGCTCGATCGAACGGATCAAGGCGCCGGCGGCGACGGCCGCTTTGCTCGGACGCATCGTGATCCTGGAACTCACACCCTTTGACACGCGCGACAGCCGCTCAGGGCGCGGGCCGAGCCGCATCTTCGCAAACGACTCCGACGGCAACGCGATCAGCCTCGTCTATTTCAACAATCCGGGCTGGGCGAAGCGGACCCTGCCCAAGGGCGAGAAGCGCATCGTCTCGGGCAAGCTCGAGCAATATGGCGACGAGTGGCAGATCATCCACCCGGAGGTCGCCGAGCCCGGCAAGGGACCGCCGCTGATCCGCGAGCCGGTCTATCCGCTCACCGAGGGCCTGACCAACCGGCGCCTCGGCGAACTGGTGCGCGAGGCGCTCGAGCGGGCGCCGGAGCTTGCCGAATGGATCGAACCGTCGCTTGCCGCGCGCGAATGCTGGAGCGCGTGGCGCGCGTCGCTCGCGCGGGTCCATCACGAGCCGGGTGCGGAGGATTCGCGGCGGCGGCTCGCCTATGACGAAATCTTCGCCAACCAGCTCGCGCTCATGCTGCTCCGCCAGTCGCAGCGACGGCACAGGACGAATGCTTTGCCCGGAACCGGCGAGCTGATCCGTAGGCTCGACCTCCCCTACCAGCTGACCGACGCCCAGCGGCGCGTGATTCGCGAAATCCGCGGCGACCTCGCGCAGATGACGCCGATGCTCCGGCTGCTCCAGGGAGATGTCGGCTCGGGCAAGACTTTGGTCGCGGTTGCCGCGATGCTGACCGCCGTCGAGAGCGGCGCCCAGGCCGCGATGCTCGCCCCGACGGAAATCCTCGCCCGGCAGCATCATGCGACCCTGCTGAAGCAGCTCGACAGCATCGGGGTGCGAGTCGCGATCCTCACCGGCCGCGAGAAGGGGCGCGCCCGCGACAGCGTGCTGATGGGGCTCGCCGACGGCTCGATCGACGTGCTCGTCGGCACCCACGCGATCTTCCAGGAAAAGGTCGCGTACAAGCAGCTCGGCCTCGCCGTCATCGACGAGCAGCATCGCTTTGGCGTCTCGCAGCGGCTGCTGCTCGCGTCCAAGGCCGAGCATCCGCCGCACCTGCTGGTGATGACCGCGACGCCGATCCCGCGGACCCTCACGCTCACCCAATATGGCGAGATGGATGTCAGCCGCATCGACGAGATGCCGCCGGGACGGACGCCGGTCGAAACCCGCGTGATCAGCGAGGAAAAGCTGGCGGAGGTGATCAACGGCCTTGGCCGCCACATCAGCGGCGGCGGCCAGGCTTACTGGGTCTGCCCGCTGGTCGAGGAAAGCGAGAAAAGCGACGCCGCCGCTGCCGAGGAGCGAGCGCGTGTGCTCAAGCTGCGCTTCGGCGAAGACAAGGTCGGGCTCGTCCACGGGCGGATGAAGGGCGCGGGCAAGGACTCGGTAATGGCGCGCTTCGCCAGCGGCGAGCTGGCGGTGCTGGTCGCGACCACGGTGATCGAGGTGGGCGTCGACGTGCCCAACGCGACTCTGATGATCGTCGAGGGCGCGGAGCGGTTCGGCCTCGCCCAGCTCCACCAGCTGCGCGGCCGCGTCGGGCGCGGGACGGGCAAGAGCGTCTGCCTGCTGATCCGCGGCCAGAACCTCACCGATGTCGGCCGTGCGCGCCTAAGCCTGATGCGCGAGACGAGCGACGGTTTTCGGATCGCCGAGGAGGATTTGCGTCTCCGCGGCCCAGGCGAAATCCTCGGCACACGCCAGTCAGGTGAGGATGCGTTCCGTGTAGCGAGGGCAGAGGATGTGGCTGAGCTAGCGCCAATCGCGCAGAGCGACGCGCTGCTCCTCCTCGACCGGGACGGCGGCCTCAAGGGGGAGCGCGGGCAGGCAGCGCGGGTATGTCTGTACTTGTTCGAAAGAGATCAGGCCGTGGATTTGATTCGGAGTGGCTAACCTCTTCCGGGCGGCAGAGAAGTCGGCGGCGTGAGGTCGATCAGCCGCTTGATATCCGGCGTGAGGCAGCCGCCGTATACCGGTACGTCGGCAAAGTTGTGCTGAAGCTGCGCCCGATTGATGCCGACGCCGAGATCGCGCATGTGGCGCAGGGTGAACGAGGACGCGCGCTTAACGCGGTTGTTGTCGAGGATCAGGCTTTCGGTAGCGGACAATATGGCGCGCTTCTCGTCCTGATCGAGCGGTCCACCGCTGGCAGGCAATGAGCGGAGGTGCGCAAGGTCGTCCAGTTCCTTGCGGTGAAGGTCGTCGAGCTCTGGCATGAGTGAATAGACGATCCGATATTCGAACATCCTGTCAGCGGGCATGTGCGCCGCGATATCCGCCGAGTTGGCGGCTTCGCGCGCGAAAGAATTGTAGGTGCGAAGTGGAAGGTCGATCCGGGCGATCGCTTGCCGAACCGCCGCTCGATCGTCCGCTTCGGTCAGACCCCGAATCTGTCGCAGCCGATCATCGAGACACTGATAGATCGCCAGCCGGACATAAGCCTGCGGCCCATCCCCGTTGCTCAATTCCTGGTCCATGTCGTCGAGCGCGGCCTGGACCTTTTGCTTCCAATCGAACGACTGGACCGCCTGTTGGGCGAACAGTGCGGTCAGCACGCCCAGAACGATGATTGCATATTCGCGGGCGAAATCGCGCCAATCGGAGAACAGATGCCCCTTCTCACTGCGCTTGCTCACCGAATGAGCAGCCCGTGCTTTTTGCGGCCGAGGCTGAGCTTAAGCGGCTGGTCGCCGGCGACGAGCATCAGTCCCGGATCGTTCACCGTCACATCGTCGAGCCGGACTGCGCCCTCGGCGATCTTGCGCTTGGCTTCCTTGTTCGACGGGGTGAAGCCCAGCCCCGTCAGGGCGTGGGTGATGTTCATGCCCTCGCCGAGCGACAGCGTTGGCAGGTCTTCACCGATGCCGCCCGCCTGGAATGTCTCGGCAGCGGTGCGCGCCGCCGTCTCCGCCGCCTCGCGGCCGTGGAGCATTGCCGTGGCCTCGGTCGCGAGGATGATCTTCGCCTGGTTGATTTCGGCGCCCGACAGGCTCTCGAGCTTGCCGATGTCTTCAAGCGACAGGTCGGTGAACAGCTTCAGGAACCGACCGATATCGGCGTCGTCGGTGTTCCGCCAGAATTGCCAGTAATCGTACGGGCTTAACAGATCGGGGTTGAGCCACACCGCACCGGCCGCCGTCTTGCCCATCTTGGCGCCGTCGGCATTGGTGATCAGCGGCGTCGTGACGCCGTAGACCTCGGTACCGTCGATCCTCCGAGTCAGCTCGATGCCGTTGACGATGTTCCCCCACTGGTCCGAGCCGCCGAGCTGCAGCCGGCAGCCGGCGCGCCGCGATAGCTCGAGGAAGTCGTAGGCCTGCAGAATCATGTAATTGAACTCGAGGAACGTCAGCGGCTGCTCGCGGTCGAGCCGCAGCCTGACGCTGTCGAAGCTCAACATGCGGTTGATGGTGAAGTGGCGCCCGACCTCGCGCAGGAACGGGATGTACTCGAGCCCGCCGAGCCACTCGTCATTGTTGACCATGACGGCGTCTGTCGGCCCTTCGCCGAAGGTCAGGAAGCGCTCGAAGCAGCGGCGGATCGAGGCGATGTTGGCGCCGATCGTCTCGTCGGTGAGGAGCTTGCGCGCTTCGTCCTTGCCCGACGGGTCGCCGACTTTGGTCGTCCCGCCACCCATCACCACGATCGGCTTGTGGCCTGCCTGCTGGAGACGGCGCAGGAGCATGATCGAGACGAGGTTGCCGACGTGGAGGCTGGGCGCCGTCGCGTCGAAGCCGATGTAGCCGGGCACGACCTGCCGCTCGGCCAGCGCGTCGAGCGCGTCTGGGTCGGTCACCTGGTGGATGTAGCCGCGCTCGTCGAGCAGCTGGAGGAGGGAGGAGCGGTAGGAGGTCATCCCTCGCGCTTACCCAAGTCGTCATCCTCGCGAAAGCGGCGACCCCGCAAAGAACAAACTAGGTTCCCGCTTTCGCAAGAATGGCGATATTGGAGTGATGCAGTTCAATCTAGTGCCGCATCCGACCACTCCGCCGGGCATCCCGGACCTGAAGCTGTGGGCGACGGTCGACCACGCAGGTTCACTCGCCGCGGTCGCGACGACCAACATCTGGTTCGGCATCGGGGCTCCGGCCGAGCGGTTCGTGATTTCCCAATCCGCTGAGCCGGCGCGTGCCAACCGGCTATGGGAGACGACCTGCTTCGAGGCGTTCCTGCGGCCGCTCGGCGAGGAGGCGTACCGCGAGTGGAATTTCGCGCCCTCGGGCGAATGGGCGGCTTACGATTTCGTCTCGACGCGCACTGGCATGAGCGAAGGCGATGCTGCCGACCCGTACATCCGCATGGAGGACAATCTCACCTGGTGGGCGCTCGGCGCCTCGATCGCCGTTCCCGCCGACAGCAATTGGCAGCTGGGCTTGTCCGCCGTGCTCGAAGAGACGGACGGCACCAAATCCTATTGGGCTCTGACGCATCCGAACCCTGAGAAGCCGGATTTCCATCACCCCGGTTGCTTCGTCGCGCGCCTGCCCTAAGCAGCGCCAATGACCCTGTTCGGTATCGACCGCCTCCTTGTCGACTCCGAGTTGCGCAAGCCGCTCGAAGGCAAGCGCGTCGCGCTGCTCGCTCATCCCGCTTCGGTGACCCGCGACCTCACCCATAGCCTGGACGCGCTCGCCGCCGCCGGTGTGAATCTTACAGCCGCGTTCGGACCGCAGCACGGGCTGCGCGGCGACAAGCAGGACAATATGGTGGAGTCGGACGACTTCACCGATCCCGTCCACCACATCCCCGTGTTCAGCCTCTACGGCGAGGTGCGCCGCCCGACGGGTCAGTCGATGGGCACGTTCGACACGATCCTCGTCGACCTCCAGGATCTCGGCTGCCGAATCTACACATTCATCACGACGCTCCTGTACGTGCTCGAAGCGGCGGCGGAGCGGGGCAAGAGCGTATGGGTGCTCGACCGGCCGAACCCGGCGGGCCGGCCGGTCGAAGGTCTGACGCTGCGGCCGGGCTGGGAGAGCTTCGTCGGCGCCGGCCCGATCCCGATGCGCCACGGCCTGACGCTCGGCGAGCTCGGCCGATGGTTCGTCGAGCATTTCAAGCTGGACGTGGATTATCGCGTGATCGCGATGGACGGATGGAACCCCGACGAGGCACCTGGCTTCGGCTGGCCGCCCGAGCGCGTATGGATCAACCCGAGCCCGAATGCCGCCAACCTCAACATGGCGCGCGCTTATGCCGGCACCGTGATGCTCGAGGGCACCACGCTGAGCGAGGGCAGGGGAACGACCCGCCCGCTCGAACAATTCGGCGCGCCCGACCTCGAGCCACAGCGGATCATGGCCGAGATGGAGGCGCTCGCGCCCGAATGGCTCGCCGGCTGCAAGCTTCGCGAGGTCACCTTTCAGCCGACCTTCCACAAGCATGTCAGCGAAATGTGCCGCGGCATCTTCATCCACGCGGAAGGGCAGTTCTACGATCGCCAGGCATTCAAGCCGTGGCGGCTTCAGGCGCTCGCCTTCAAAGCGGCGCGGCTGCTGTATCCCGACTATCCGCTGTGGCGCGACTTCCCATACGAATATGTGTTCGACAAGCTCGCCATCGACGTCATCAACGGGTCGCCGCTGCTGCGCGAGTGGGTCGACGATCGCGAGGCGGCGCCAGGTGACCTCGACAGCCTGACCATCCCCGACGAGCGCGCCTGGGAAGAAGAGCGCAAGTCCTTCCTGCTCTACTGACGTGCGGACATAGTTAACGAAAGAGTAGGAGTTCCTCCGTATCCCGGCTCCTGAATAAGCGGGGAGCAGGGCTCGAGATGGCCACTCAGGGGATCGAGGAAGTCACTGAAAATGCGATCCGGGCGGTCGCGCGCGATTGCGGATCGCTGTCGATGGAATGCAGCGACGTCGCCGGCTACGTCCAGGGCGTGGCGACGCGCATCGGCGAACATCTGAAAATGCTCGACCAGCTCGAGGATGTGACCAACCGCCTGATGAGCGACCAGTCGCGCGTCTCGGACTCGACCGACGAAGCGCGCCTCCTGTCGGAGCAGGCCCGGGCCAAGCTCGAGGCCGGACGCGAGGCGATCGATGGCACCATCGAAGGATTCAAGGGCCTGACCGACCTCATCGTTCAGCTCGGCGAGCGCATGGCCGGCTTCGCTTCCGCGATGAACCAGGTGCAGACCGTCTCCTCGACCATCGAAACCATTGCCCGCAAGACCAACATGCTCGCGCTCAACGCCACCATCGAAGCAGCGCGCGCCGGAGACGCCGGGCGCAGCTTCGCGGTCGTCGCCGCGGAGGTGAAGAAGCTTGCGCACGACACGCGGGCCGCGACCAGCCAGATCGCGCAGACGATCGGCGAGCTGACCCGAGAAGCGAGCGCCGTCACCACCGAAATCAAGACCGGCGTCGACCGCAGCCGCGCGGCGCAGTCGGGCTTCGGAACGATCAGCGAAACGGTGCGCGAAGTCAGCGAAATCGTCGGCATGGTCGACCGCCAGACCGAGGGCATCGCCCATTCGACCAACATGATTCAGACCAGCGTCGACCGGGTCAAGGCCGGGCTTACCGACTTCGCCGCCGACGCGCGCGACAACGGCCAGGAGCTCAAAACCGCCGAGAAACGGCTGGCTCACCTCGAGCTGCTGTCGAACACCATGCTCGACACGCTCGCCAACTCCGGCGCCGAGATCGACGACACGCCGTTCATCCTCAAGGCTCAGGACGGCTGCCGACAGATCAAAAACGTCATCGAGCGCGCGATCGACCAGGGCGAAATCGGCGTCGATGACGTGTTCGACCGCGACTACAAGATCGTCGAGGGGTCGAATCCGGTTCAGTACGACGTTCGCTTCAATGCCGCTGCGGACCGGCTGGTGCAGCCGATCCTCGACCGCGTGAAGTCGAGCGACAGCCGAATCATCGGCTCGGCGATCGGCGATGTGAACGGCTACCTGCCGACGCACCTTTCCGAACGCAGCCACCCGCAAGGGCCGGATCCGGTGTGGAACGACGAGCATTGCCGCAACAAGCGAATCCTGATCGACGACACGACGCGCATGGCGCTGGCGAGCGAGAAGCCAGCGACGCTTGCGACCTATCGCATGGAGCTCGGCGACAAATTCATCCCGGTGAAGAACGTCTTCGTTCCGTTGTGGATCAAGGGCCGCCGCTGGGGGAATTACGAACTCGCCTACCGGGACGACTGATAGGGTTCCCGAAAGCTTACCCGCCCATAAACCTCGTCTTTACGCGCTTGCGTTAGGACCGGCTCGATAAGGCTTCGCTCGGCAGCAACGGACGAGGGAATAGGAATGGCGATTAACCGGCCCGTCGAACAGCAACCGGTCAGCGTTGCCGCGGCCCAGCTCGCCCGTGTGGCGGGCGAAGGCCTGGCCCGGCACGCGCACCTGGCCGCACTGCTCGACAGCGCCGGACGCCATTCTGGCCGCAACATGGCCGATGCCGTGCATTTGCTGTGCAGCCTGCACGGCCACTATCCCGGACTGATCGAAATTGCCCTTCAGCGCTGCCCCAAAGGCGCAGTGCGCGACTGGCTGGGCCATGCATCCGATGGGTTCGAGCGAGAACGGCTATATCTGGTCAGGCTGACCTCCGCCGTCGGCCCGCTGCCGAGCACCCCGGGCGCGGCCGAAACCGAGGCGAGCCTGCTCGCCGCGCGCCATGCGCTCGAGACCCTTGCGACTTCCGAGCGCGACGGCTGCGCGCTCG
>NZ_WJSQ01000310.1 GCF_009720245.1 Sphingomonas segetis
CCAGGCCGGCGAGGCCGACGTCGCGGCGGCGGTCGTTGCCGCCCGGACGGCGTTCGAGCGGGAGTGGCGCGGAACGACCGGCCTCGAGCGGGCCACGCTCATGAACCGCCTCGCCGATCTCCTCGAGCGCGACTCCGAGCGCATGGCGAGGCTGGAGTCCATCGACAACGGCAAGGTCATCCGCGAGACCCGGGCGCAGATGCGCTTCGTCGCCCGGACGATCCGCTACTTCGCCGGCTATTGCGACAAGATCTTCGGGAAGGTCGTGCCGACCGACCGCCCCAGCCTGTTCGACTATGTCACCCCGGAGCCGCTCGGCGTGATCGGCATCATCACCGCCTGGAACTCGCCGATTGCGCTGCTCGGGAACAAGCTTCCGGCCGCGCTCGCCGCGGGCAATTGCGCGGTCGTCAAGCCGTCGGAGCATGCATCGGTGACGACGCTCGAGTTCGCCAAGCTCGTCGAGGAAGCGGGCTTTCCGCCCGGAGTGTTCAACGTCGTGACCGGCGATGCTCGGACCGGACAGGCGCTGGTCGCCGGCGGCGGCCTCGACAAGATCAGCTTCACCGGCAGCGGCCATGCCGGGCGCGCCATCGCCGCGGCGGCCGGGCGCAACCTGACCCCGCTGGTCCTCGAGCTCGGCGGGAAATCGCCCAACATCATCTTCGCGGACGCCGCTCTCGAGAAGGCCGTCCCCGGCGCGCTCGCCGGGATC
>NZ_WJSQ01000311.1 GCF_009720245.1 Sphingomonas segetis
CACGCCGAGGGGGCGAATGCCCGAGCGGCGGGCAAGACCGGCCAGCGGCGCGGCTTCGTCTGCCGTGACATGGCGGGGGCTGCCACGCACGAAGACGAAGCCTGCGAACGCCGCTGGCCGGGCGGCGCGGATGTCCGCGCCGCAATTCAGGCCGCACAGCTTGGTCCGTCCGAAGACGAGCTTCCGCGCCGCCTGAGCCGGCTCGGCAGAGCGCATCAGCGACGAACCAATCAAGAAGCCATCGACGAGCGGTGCAATTCCCTCGACGTCAGCCCTAGTTTGGATGCCGGACTCCGAAACGAGCAGCCGGTCGGGCGCGAACCTCGCCAGCCGGTGCGTCGTGCCGAGATCGATGCTGAGGTCGCGAAGGTCGCGGTTGTTGATCCCGATCAGCGGCGCCCCGAGCGCAAGCGCGCGGCGCATCTCCGCCTCGTTATGGACCTCGACCAGCGCGTCCATGCCGAGGCAGCGCGCTTCGGCGATCATCGCCCGCGCGGCGGCATCGTCGAGCAGCGACAGCATGACGAGGATCGCATCGGCGCCAGCTATGCGCGACTCTGCAACCTGGCGGACGTCGATGAAGAAGTCCTTGGCGAGGATCGGCCCGTCGAACGCTCGGCGGGCGGCCGCGAGGTCGCCGAGCGAGCCGCCGAAATGCGGCCCGTCGGACAGCACGCTGAGCGCGTCGGCGACGCCGGCATAGCCC
>NZ_WJSQ01000312.1 GCF_009720245.1 Sphingomonas segetis
GGTCGGCGGCGGACAGGAATGCGTGCCTTACGCCCAGCCGTTCCAGGCCGGGCAGCCGCTCACCCTGACGAGCTCGTGCGGCGCGACCGAGACCTGGCTCGCACAGTCGACAAACGGGCCGCCGCCTGCCCAGGGCGAACGGGGCGAGCGCGGGCGCTAGCCCAGACAAGAGGCGTGCCGAGTACGCGCCGTGACTGCATGCGAACGCCCCCGTTCGCATGCAGTCACTTGAACCTGATGAGCCGCGGCCTCGGCATTCCCGCCAAAGTACCTAGTGGCCTCGCTCGGTCGATCGTTTAACTCAATTGCAAGCGGCGCAGGTCAATGTCTCAAACGATGCGGTTCCTGGGCCTTGTTGCTGCTCTTGCGGTGCTCGCTGTCGGATGGTTCGGCGAGCAGGCGTTCTCCGCACCCGCGGCGGGCGTCTCGGTAACCGTGAAGCTGCCGCCGGCCCGCGCGCCGATCGCCCGGCCCGGATTTGACTTTAGAAGCTAGCGCCGATTCCGAAACGAGCCGTATCCAGCTCTTCGGCAAGGTCCGCGGGGAAGTCGCATGCTGCGCATCGCGCAGACTCGAAGGTTCGTGCCCAAGCGCGCGATCCGGCAGGCTTGCGCGCTTGCGCCGCGACGGCGCTGCCGCTGCGTGCCTGTCGCGCGGGCGTCCGGGATCGTGGC
>NZ_WJSQ01000313.1 GCF_009720245.1 Sphingomonas segetis
GTCGCGCACCGCGGTGCCCTGCGCCTCTACGGCGCCGCTGCGGATCAGCGCCTTCAACCGCTCGCGCGACAGCGTCGGCACGGCATCGGCGAGCGCGCGGTCGAGCCTCCAGCCGGCATGGGCGGGCTCCAGGCGCACGTCGATCGTCTGAATTCCCCCCATCTTCAGTGAAGAATATGGGCTTGTAACGGGGGCGTTCAATGCCCTTCGCCGCCGAAGGGCAACTTGCGCGATGTTAAACTCTGCCGCATTCAGCGCCGGGTGAATGCCCTCGACCTCGCCAGCCTGCTTTGCTCGCGGCTTTGCCACGACCTCATGTCGCCCGTGGGCGCGCTCAACAACGGGCTCGAGCTGCTCGCCGACGAAACCGACCCCGACATGCGCGACAAATGCCTTGAGCTGCTCGAGGACAGCGCGCGGGCGACCGCCAACAAACTCAAATTCTTCCGCTTGGCGTTCGGCGCAGGCGGCGGCTTCGGCGACGAGATTGACACCGGCGAGGCGCGCACCGCGCTCGAGGGGCTGTTTGGCAGCGACGGCAAGATCGAGCTCGGCTGGATGGTCGGTGACGAAAAGCTGCCGAAGGGCGCGATCCGCCTGCTGCTCAACCTCGCGCTGCTCGCCGGCGACGCGCTGGTGCGGGGCGGGCGGCTGGCTGTCGGCGCGGAGCGC
>NZ_WJSQ01000314.1 GCF_009720245.1 Sphingomonas segetis
TCTGGAACGAGAGCCGGCCGGTTCGGGGGACTCCGGCCGAGCGCTATCTCGCCGGGCGCGGGCTCTGCTCGGGCTCGGCGGCCCTGCGATTCCATCCCCGGACGCCGCACGGCCCGCGGCCCCTCACCCGCCTTCGCCCGGCGCTGATTGCCGCGGTCCGCGACGATGGCGGCCTGACCGGAATCCACCGCACCTTCCTCGACGGCCCGCCGGAAAGCCGCGGTCAGCGGAAATGCGGCCTGGGGCGGTTCGGCCGCGGCGCGGTGCGCCTCGGCGGCAGCGCGTGCCGCCTCGGCCTCGCCGAAGGGATCGAGACGGCGTTGTCCGCGACCGCATTGTTCGGACTGCCGTGCTGGGCGACTCTCGGAACCGAGCGCTTCGGGCAGGTTTCACTGCCTGCCGACATCGAGGAGCTGCTGCTGTTCCCCGACCATGACATGGGCGGCCGGCGCGCCGAAGCCCTCGCCCGCGAAGCCTTCGCGCATGTGCCCCGCATCGAGGCCCGTTACCCGAGCCGTCCTGGGGAGGACTGGAATGATGTCCTGCGGGCATCGTTGAGGGGCTGACGATGCCGTCGGTCGCGGGGCGCCGCGGTGCGATCCGATCGCCGGTCTCCGGCGGCTTAGGCCGACGCCGGCGCGCAGGCGGCGCGAGCG
>NZ_WJSQ01000315.1 GCF_009720245.1 Sphingomonas segetis
ATCGCGGCGCGCCGGCGCTCGCCGCCGCTTGCGGTCGCCGTCGGCCGCGAGAGGTCTATGCCGAGCTGGTCGGCGATCGCCGCCGCATCGTACGGCTCGGGGGCGTCAGCGCCGTGCACCACCCAGTCGTGGAGGGTCGCGAACCCGTCCATCTTCGGGTCCTGCTCGAGCAGGACGACGTTGGTGCCGGGGACGATGGTGCGCTTGCCTTCGTCGGTGTCGATCAGCGCGGCGAGACACTTGAGCAAGGTCGTCTTGCCGGCGCCATTGCGGCCGATCAGCGCGAGCCGGTCGCGCTCGCCGATGTAGAGGTCGAGATTGCGGAACAGCCAGCCTTCGCCCTGGATGAGGCCGAGGTCTTCGTAGGAGAGAATGGGTGCGGGCATGGCCGCGGAATTAGCGACATGTTGCCCGACTGCAACGCCCTGTCACCCTGAACGCATCCGTGCAGCCGCGTTCATAGCCAATTCAATGGCTGGTGATAGAAGGGCCGCTGACGAAAGAGTCGAGTCATGAACACCCTGCGTACCCTCCTCCTTGCCGGCGTGCTTGCAGCCGGCCTCAGCAGCGCCCCGGCGCTGGCCGACCGGCCGCGCGACCGCGGTCCGCGCGCGGAACAATCGGATCGGCAGTCGCAGCAGCCGCACCGAGAG
>NZ_WJSQ01000316.1 GCF_009720245.1 Sphingomonas segetis
GGCCGTCGGCGCGCTCGCGCCTGGCATCAGCACGATCACTGGCGCCGCTGTCGGCGCGGCGATCGGCGGCCTTGCCGGCGCGGTCTGGGCCGACAACAACAATGACGGCTATGTCGACGGCTATGTCTACAACGGCCAATATTACAACGGCCCGCCGGCCGGTTACGATTCGACGACTCACGCGGTCGTCGGCGGCGCGCTTGGCGGCGCGGCGCTCGGCGCGGTTGCGGGTGCGGTCCTTCCCGGCGTCAGCGTCCCCGTGGGCGCGGTGATCGGTGCTGCTGTCGGCGGTCTCGCCGGAGCGATCTGGGCCGACCGCAACAACGACGGCGTGGTGGACGGATACGTCTATAACGGGCAGTATTACACCGGTGGCCCTGCCGCCGCTCCGATGCCGGCCCCGGCTCCGACCTACACGGCGCCGTCCCGGAGTGGCGAACGCGGCTAAACGCGAAGCCAAGTATCGGAGAACAGGTGGAAAGTCTGCGTAAATGGTGCACCGGCCCTCGGCCGGTGCACTCTTTTCAACCGAAGGGCGGAATATCCGCGGCGCTGATCGCAGGCGCAGCGGTGGCGCTCACGCCGGCCCCGGCAGCCGCCCAGCCGACGGCAGCCGCATCGGTCGCGGCGGTCGCCCGATCG
>NZ_WJSQ01000317.1 GCF_009720245.1 Sphingomonas segetis
CCGCCCACCCGAGCTCGCCGGGCTGGTGCTCGCGAGCCCGCTGATCTCGACGCGCAGCTGGATCGCAGACGCCAACGCGCTGCGAGCACAGCTGCCGGCGGACGTCCAGGCCGTGCTCAGGACGTGCGACCCGCCGGCGCCGGTCACGTCGGCGTGCGAGCGTGCGACCAACGTCTTCTACAGGAATTTCAACGGCCGCGAGCCGCGCTCGGACGGCTATGTCGCCTATGTCGCCGCGCACCCGGCACTGCGCCTAAACCGCGCGCTCTACCAAGGCATGTGGGGCTCGAGCGAGTTCGTTGCGACCGGATCGCTCCGGACTTACGACGGCGAGCCGCTGCTGGCCAGGCTCGACGGCCCCCACACGCTGTTTATGGACGGCCAGTATGACGAGGCGCGCCCGGTCACGCTCGGCGCGTTCGCCGCACGCGTGGCTGGAGCGGAGTTTGCGGTCATCCCCGGCGCCGCCCACGGCTTCTTCAGCGACCGGCCCGAGGAATCGATCGGCATCCTGCGGCCGTGGCTCGAGCGGCAGGACCGCGCCTGATGCCGGTGATCGCGGTCGACGGCCCGGCGGCGAGCGGGAAGGGGACGATCGCCCGCGCGCTGGCCAGGCATTTCCGGCTGCCGCACATGG
>NZ_WJSQ01000318.1 GCF_009720245.1 Sphingomonas segetis
CGGAGCGGCTCCGGGCGGCGCGCAACGAGCGCGAGCGGGCGGACCTTTGGGCGGGCGTGGAGCACCCGGACTTGCGTCCGCCGGGCGAGCTTTTGGATCGGCTCGAGTAGTGATCCGATCCGGTCGACGGTGGCTCGGACGCTCCCGGCGCGCTCGTCGAGCTTGTCGTAAACGACGAGACGAACCGCGACGCCAGTCCCATGGCGGGCGAATGCGCCGGGGGCGATCAGCGCGTCCAGTCTGAGGCAGGCCTGCCGGTCGACACTCGCCCGGATTACGCGGCCGGAGCCGCCGGGGCCGAAGCTCTCGGGCATGATCGCGACCAGGCGGCCGCCCGGCGAAAGCCGCGACATGGCGGCCGCGAGATGCCGGGCAGCGGCATGGCGGTCTTCGTTCCGGCCCAGGCTGCGCGAGAAGGGCGGGTTCATGAGGACGAGGCTGGGGCGCACGTCCGCCGGCAGGCAGTCGTCGATCAACTCTCCGTCGTGGCTCGTCAGGACGGCGCCGCCGAACGCCTCGGCAAGGTTCGAGCGGCGTTGGTCGCCGATCTCGTTCAGGAGCAGGCGCGCACCGGCGCGCGCCGCCCACCAGGCGAGCAGTCCGTTGCCGGCGGACGGCTCGAG
>NZ_WJSQ01000319.1 GCF_009720245.1 Sphingomonas segetis
CTCTGGCTCGGTCGCGGCGGTCGCATCGCGCGTTGCCCGCGGCCCGTCGAGCTCGACGCGGCGGCTCGTGCCAAGCTCGCGGAGCGCCGGCGCCATCAGTTCGACCAGCTCGGAGAGGTTGACCCGCCGATGCGCTGCCCCGCCGGGCGAATGGACCTTTGCGGCGAAATCGAGATCGTCGATCGCGGTCACCAGCAGCCGCGCCTGCCGGACGATTTCCTGCGCCCGCTCACGGTAGCGGCGGTCGGCCGGCCCGAGATACTGGCCTTCGATGATCTCCGCAAAGCCGATGATCGCGTTCAGCGGGGTCTTGATCTCATGGACCAGTTCGCGCAGCGAATCCGGGTCGGCGAGCGCCACCACCGCTTCCTCAACCGCCTGCGCATCCTCCTGTTCGCGCAGCGCCACCCCGCGATAGCCGCGAAAGCGCCCGTCGGCAGGGTCGAACGCCGGAACGCCGCTGATCTTCCATTCGCCCGCCACGAGTCCGTCGCCGGCGACCGTCAGCGCCGCGTCGCGGAACGGGGCGCGCACGGTGAACGCACGGACGACGTGCGGGTCGACCCGGTCGCCGTCGCCATTCTGGGCGCGCGCGATGGAGCGGCCGATCAGCGCACCGC
>NZ_WJSQ01000032.1 GCF_009720245.1 Sphingomonas segetis
GCGCGCTCGCCGATGCCGTGCCGACGCTGTCGCGCGAGCGGTTGAAGGCGCTGATCCGCAGCGGCGCCGTAGAGGCGCAGGGCACCGCGGTGCGCGACCCGGCGCTGAAGGTCAAAGGCGACGAAGCGCTGCGGGTCGCGGTCCCGGAACCCACCCCCGCGCACAACGAACCGCAGGACATTCCGCTGACGATCGTCTTCGAGGACGAACATTTGCTGGTTGTCGACAAGTCCGCCGGACTGGTCGTCCACCCCGCCGCCGGCAATTTCGATGGCACGCTCGTCAACGCGCTGCTGCACCATTGCGCGGGCCAGTTGTCGGGCATCGGCGGAGTCGCGCGGCCGGGCATCGTCCACCGGATCGACAAGGACACCTCGGGCCTGCTTGTGGTTGCCAAGACCGACGTCGCTCACGAAGGACTGGCGAAGCAATTCGCCGCCCATTCGATCGACCGCCGCTATCTCGCGATCGTCAGCGGCGTTCCGAAAACCGGTTCAGGCACCGTCGACGCGCCGCTTGCTCGCTCGGCAGTGAACCGCAAGAAGATCGCGATCGTCGAGGGTCAGCGCGGCAAGCGCGCAGTCACCCATTGGAAGCGGCTCGAGCTGCTCAGCGACGCGGCGCTCGTCGAATGCCGGCTGGAAACCGGCCGCACCCATCAGGTGCGGGTGCACATGGCCTCGATCGGGCACCCGCTGGTCGGCGATCCGGTCTATGGCCGCGCCGGAAAGACGCACGGCAAATTGCTGAAGGAACTCGGGTTTCAGCGCCAGGCGCTGCACGCAGCGGAGCTCGGGTTCACGCACCCGGTGACGAAGCACAGGTTGTCGTTCTCAAGTCCCGTACCGCCGGACATGCAGGAACTGAAGCGGGCGCTTGGTGTAATAGGGTTAACCGGCTAGGGCGGCGAAGGCCCAGCAAAGGGAGAAAGACGACTAAGATGGCTACGCAAAAAGGGATCGTCTCGCTCCCCTCGTCCGGTGGGGAGGCCGGACTCAACCGCTATCTCGCGGAAATCAAGAAATTCCCGATCCTCTCGCCGGAGGAAGAATATATGCTCGCCAAGCGCTGGCGCGAGCATGGCGACACCGAGGCTGCGGCGAAGCTCGTCAATTCTCACCTGCGGCTCGTGGCAAAGATCGCGATGGGTTATCGCGGCTACGGCCTGCCGGTCAGCGAACTGATCAGCGAGGGCAATATCGGCCTGATGCAGGGCGTAAAGAAGTTCGAGCCCGACCGCGGCTTCCGCCTGGCAACTTACGCGATGTGGTGGATCAGGGCCTCGATCCAGGAATTCATCCTGCGCTCCTGGAGCCTGGTGAAGATGGGCACCACCGCGGCGCAGAAGAAGTTGTTCTTCAACCTCCGCCGCATGAAGAACCAGATCGACGCCTTCGAGGAAGGCGACCTCAAGCCCGCCGACGTGACCAAGATCGCAACCGACCTCGGCGTCAGCGAGGAAGAGGTCGTGTCGATGAACCGCCGCATGGCCATGGGCGGCGACACCTCGCTCAACGTCACGTTGAAGGGCGACGAGGGCGGCGAAAGCCAGTGGCAGGACTTCCTGGTCGACAGCGGCCCACTCCAGGACGAGCGGATCGCCGAGGACGAGGAGACCCGCGTCCGCCATGACCTGCTGATGACGGCGCTGGAATCGCTCAACGACCGCGAGAAGCACATCCTGATGGAGCGCCGCCTCGCCGATGAGCCCAAGACGCTCGAGGAGCTGAGCCAGGTCTACGGCGTCAGCCGCGAACGCATCCGCCAGATCGAGGTGCGCGCCTTCGAGAAGCTCCAGGCCGCGCTGCTGCGGCTGGCGGGCGAGCGGCGGCTTCTGCCGGCGGCCTAGCCTTTCTCGTCTGCCACTTTCGGCTGCGCTTTCGTCAGCCTCTCGCCTTCCCTCTTCTCCTCCGGCCGATCCTGGACCTTGTCGTCGGTCGCGACATTGTCGGCGGCCCAGGCGCCGCGGTCGCCCATCGGCTCCGGTGAGCCAGTCGTCGAATCCTTCGCCGTCTGGTGCTCGATCTCGCTGTTGATCTCGGCGCCGAACACGAAGGCGTAGGCCGACAGATAGAGCCAGGTGAGCAGCGCCACGACTGCGCCGAGCGAGCCGTAGGTGGCGTTGTAATTGGTCAGGTTCGAGACGTAGACGCCGAACAACAAGGTCAGGATGAGCCAGCTAATGGCGGTGAACGCCGATCCGGGCGTGATCCACTTCCACTTCGCATCCTCGCGCGACGGGCCGAAGCGATAGAGCGTCGCGGCGACCGCGGCGGCCACCAGCACCAGCGCCATGTCAGTCAGCACCTTGCCGGCGATGACCGTCGCATCCGAAGCGTGAGGCACGAGCTTGCCGAGAGCCGAGGCAGCGGTGGTTGCGAGCAGCATCAGGAGCGCAAGCACAATCGCCGAAACCGTCATTCCAAGCGCCGTCAGATAGAAGACGAACAGGCTGCGCTTCTCCTTCTCCTCATAGGCGATGTTGAGCGAGGTGATCGTCGCCGCAGCCCCGTTCGTGCCGCCATAGAGCCCGATAGCCAGCGCCAGCAGCAGCGCGGCTCCCTTCTTCCCTTCCGAAGTTTCGACCGCGGTCATCAGCTGGCTGCCGATCAGGCTCGCGACATCCGTCGGCAGGATCGCGGTCAAGCCGTGCACGTCACGGATCACAAGCCGCGGATCGGCGGCGAATCCGTAGACCAGCACGACGATGCCGAGCAGCGAGAGAAGCGCGAAGAACCCGTAGAAGGCCACCCCGGCGGCGACCAGGCCGACATTGTCGTCCCACGTTCGCTTCCAGGTGCGCTTGGCAATGTCCTTCCACCCGGGCGCGGGAATCTGTGCCGGCGAGCTCGCCTGATGCCCTTTCGGATCCGGGATGGCGCGCTTTGCTGGTGCCATGGTGGCAAGAAAGCTTCGCCGGAGCACAGCGTTCCGTGCGCAGCCTTATGCCTGAGCGCATGCTCGCCGTACATGGTTGCGCTTGAATGAGAACAGGATAGATTCGGCTGGTGCCGATGCCAGGGGGGCGAATGGCGGCCTCGGATAGAGTGGAGCTTGCACACGAGCCGGACTTTGTCATCGGCCGGTTGACAGTCTCGCCGTCGCGCCGCCAGCTGGTCCGCGACGATGGCGAGCGCAAGGTCATCGAACATCGCATAATGCAGGTGTTGGTTGCTCTCAGCAAGGCCGAGGGCAGAATCGTCACGCGCGACGAGTTGATCATTCTCTGCTGGGATGGCCGCTTCGTCGGGGAGGACGCGATCCATCGCGTGATCTCCCAATTACGGAAAATCGCCGACGGAATTGGGGCCGGCTCACTCGAAATCGAAACGATTACCAAGATCGGCTATCGGCTCACCAGCGAGGGTCCGCCCGTCCGGGAGCTCGTGGGCGTGATCGATCGCTCGCCAGCCCAGCAAAATGCCCTTTCTTCTGGTGTCCGCAGAGCGGGCAAGCGCAAAATTGCAGCGGTCGCGGTGATCACGGGCCTGGTTTTCGCGATCGGACTGGCGGGGTGGAAGTATGCCAGGCCGGAAGCTTTGCCGATCGTTGCCGTCGAAGCGACGGATTCATCGTCGCCGTCCCAAGCGCTCGCGCGAGACCTGCTCGTCAAACTCGGTACTCTTCCACAGGTCGGCTCCGGTCGATGGCAGCTCGTCGATGCCGGGTCTGCTAAATCTACTCCGAGTCTCGTGTTTCGCACGACCGCGAGAAATCCGGCGGCCGGGACGAGCCTGGCGCTGCTCGACGGGACGAGCAACAGCCTTTTGTGGTCGCGTGAATTCAGCTTCCCCGCAGGCCGGGAAAGCGATCTGCGCCAGCACCTGTCGCTGACAGCCGCACGTGTGCTTGGCTGCGCGCTGGAGGCGAGAGCGGAGGTCGGGCTCCCGCCCGATCTGCTCAGACTCTTTCTGAACGGCTGCGCAGCCTCGGCAGAGACGAGCGCTGAGGACCCGCAAACGATCGCGCGGACGATGCGAGCAATCGTGACCCAGCGGCCGAGCTTCGCGCCGGCCTGGGCGCGGCTGCTGATACTGGATACCAACGTGCTGCAGTCTGCCAGCGGGAGCGGCGACCCCGCCGACGCCCGCGAAGCGCTTCGCCGCGATATCGAGACGGCACGGAAATTCGCACCCGACCTCACCGAAACCAAACTCGCTCAGCTCGAGTTGCTTCCGTCCCGCAGCTACGCCGAGAGACTGAACCTGCTGAGGGAGCTCAAGACCGAGGCGCCCGATAATCCACAGGTCTGGGTGAGTGAGTCAGGTGCCTTGTCAGACGTCGGGCGCATGCAGGCAGCGGTTGCAGCGGCGCGGCGAGCGGTAGCACTCGACCCATTATCGCCCGCCATGTCGAGTAATCTGATCTTCATGCTCGCGTGCAGCGGTGCAACCGACCTCGCGAAAGAGGAGCTTGCGCGTGCCGAACGTCTCTGGCCGGGAACGGGCGCGCTCCGCGACGCTCAATTCGGGTTCTATCTGCGATATGGAGACCCGAGAGTCGCGCGAACCCTGATCCGTGCCGGCCACCCGGGCCAATGGGCCGACGCATATTTGCAAGCCCGGCTGGAGCCTTCGCCTGCCAACGTCGATCGTCTGTTGAGATCAATGGAGTTGCGCAAGTCGTACCCGCCATATTGGGCAGCTGCGGTACAGGCGCTTGGCAAATTTCATAAGACCGAAGAGGCATTCGAATGGGTGCAGCAAGCTTCGCCCAGCGTCATGGCGGAATCTAGCTATGTCCTGTTTCGTCCGGCTTTGGCTGATGTCCGTCGGGATCTCCGGTTCATGCAGGTCGCCAAGCGCATCGGCCTGATCGATTATTGGCAGAAGAGCGGCAGGTGGCCGGACTTCTGCCTGGACCCGGGCCTGCCCTACGATTGCAGGCAAGAAGCGGCCCGACTCGCATCCTGAAGAAACACGTAATCGCGTGCCCGATGATGCGCCGTGCCGTTCCAACTTTGATGATCCAATCGGCCAGGCACAAAAATCGGGTCTGCGTCGGCGAAATATCGGGCGCGCATCAGGCCTGAGTCCTCCCGTTCGATTTCGCTGCCGGGCACTCTTTGAGCGCAGTGCAAGCAGCGCCACCAACGGGGGCAAGGTCATGAATAGTTCGAAACAATTGAAATGCGTCATCGCAGCGGTCGCAGCGGCGGGCGTCGCCGCAACGTCGGCAATCGCTTCGCCGCCGAGCGGCATAGTGATCGAGAACATCGCGACCGGGACTCTGAAGGGCGACAACCAACAGAATAGCGGCCAGGTCAAATTTCAGACCAAGTCCGACGCCTCGACACTCGTCCAGAAATTGACCTTCAGCGCCGGCAGCTATTCCGGCTGGCATCACCATCCCGGGATAGTCATCGTGACGGTTAAGGAAGGCACGATCCGGCTGATGCACACCGATTGCAGCGTGCACGAGTACGGGCCGGGTTCGGAGCACGGGTCCGTGTTCATCGAAGGAGAGCAGCGTGTCCACGAGGCCAGGAGCGCCGGCGTGGCCGTGGTCTATGCGACCTATGTGGCGCCGGCGGCCAGCCCGCCCGTGTTCCGCGTCGAGAACGATCCGCCGTTCTGCGCGAGCTCGATCGAAAGCCGGTGGAAGAAACCGACTTCGCACAAATAACAGCGTCTCCCTCCGTGAAGAAGCAGCGAGGAGGTATCGATGCGCACTTCGATTTTCACTTCGGTCCTGCTGGCGGCAGCGTTCGCATTGGCAGGCTGCGGAGGCGGCGGCGGCACCGGCATAGTCTCGACACCGCCTCCGCCTCCGCCTCCTCCTCCATCACCGCAGACGCCGGCGCTCGTTCCCGCGGCAACGACGAACCAGCAGTTTGCGGTCATGGGGGCAAGCCACGCCATCGAGGGCGACCAAAGGCCGCAACTCGGCGCAAGCGAGCAGCTCCAGGTGCGCTATGTCGCGTCGACCAACATGTATGAGATCCAGCTTCCCGACAGCCAGGCCTGGGCAGCGATTTCCTATATTCCGACTGGAGACGGTAGCCCGATCAACTTCGGAGGCGGCGACACCCACCTGTGGCTACGGTCGGAAGGTTACCAATATTCGCGCCTGTTCGAATGGAACGGGAACGACTCGATCGTCGGATACGAAGCGATCGGAATCGCGACAGCGCCGGGCAGCGTTCCGACGGCCGGAACCGCGAGCTACTCCGGGCAGGTCATGGGATTCACGCCGGAAGACAATTCATTCGACTCGATGTTCATCAGCGGGTCCATCGCCATGAACTTCAATTTCGGAAGCGGCGCCCTTACGGGAAGCATCAGCCCGATCCTGCACGAGGGCTTCGCGCCCCATTCCCTGGGCACGATCGACTTCCGCAACACGGTCTTTTCGGCGGGGAGCACGACGTTCTCGGGCGAGTTCGATACCGATGTCGCCGGCATGAACAGTTTCAGCGGCATGTTCACCGGGCCGAAGGCCGAGGAGGCCATCGGTAACTTCGCGCTTCCCTACAAGTCGCCGATCGACAGCCGAACCTATCAAGCCGCGGGCGCCTTCGTCGCGAAGGGGCCGTGACCAGGGAGGTTCGTAGTAAGCGTAGGCGAGCTCGCCTGATGTCCCCGCGGGTCCTTGCTCATCTCGGTCGAACGCATGTCCGGCGAGCCGGCCTGCCGTGACTTGCGCCGGGTGCGTAACGACCCCTCTTGCCAACGGCCGAAAACAGGCGGACGGTGAAGGTTTCCACGAAGAGCGCCCCGAGCGCCTTCAGCGACTCGCGGCGCCCGGCAAACGGACGAAGGGAGAGTCGCACATGGTCGACAGCAAGGCTGGAGAATCCGCGAAAGGCACTCGAGTGATCGCGCTGGTGGGGCCCGCCGGCGCGGGAAAGACCAGCCTTGCCGAAGCGATGCTGTTCGCAGCCGGTGCTACCGACCGGCTCGGGTCGACGGCCAACGGCTACAGCGTTGGCGATTCGAGCCAGGAAGCACGCCAGCGCGGCGGCTCGACCGAATTGAACCTCTACAATTTCGACTATCTTGGCGACAGGTTCGCCTTGCTCGACTGTCCCGGATCGGTCGGCTTCGCCGCCGACGGCGCAAAGGCACTCGCGATCGCCGATATCGCGATCGTCGTCGTCGACCCCGACCCCGCGCGCGCCCCGCTCGCCGCGCCGGCGCTGCGCGCGCTCGACGAGCTGGGAATCCCTCATTTGATCTTCGTCAACCGTATCGACCAGGCCCACGGCCGCATCCGCGATCTCCTCTCCGCGCTTCAGCCGATGAGCGTATCGCCGCTGATCGCGCGGCAGATTCCGATCCGGGAGGGCGAGAAGGTCAGCGGCTTCGTCGATCTCGCGCTCGAATATGCGTTCAAATACCGCCCGGGCCAGCCGTCCGAGCGAATCGACATCCCCTCCGAGCTGCACGACCGCGAGCATGAGGCGCGCACCCAGATGCTCGAACGGCTGGCCGACCACGACGACGAGCTTCTCGAGCAGCTGCTGATGGACGAGGCCCCGACGCGCGAGAAAGTGTTGCAGGATCTCGCCCGCGAAACCGGCGAAAGCCTCGGCGTGTCGGTGCTGTTCGGTTCGGCCATCAGCTCGTGGGGCGTGCGCCGGCTGCTCAAGGCGGTGCGCCACGAGGCGCCCCCGCCCGCGGCCGCGGCGAGGCGCCTCGATGTGACCGATCCCGCCATGTACGTGTTCAAGATCGTGCACGGCTCGATCGGCCGGCTTGCCATGGCGCGCGTTCTCGGTGGCAGGATTGCCGAGGGGTCGGACGTGAAGACCGGCGACGGCGACCACGCACGCGTTGGCTCGCTGTTCAAGGTCCAGGGCGAGAAGACCCAGAAGGTCGGCGACGCGCGTGACGGCGATGTCGTCGCGGTCGCCAAGATCGACAATGTCAAAGCGGGCGAGTGGCTCGGAGCGGGCAAGGTCCCGCCACCGATCGATATCAGCTATCCCGCGCGCAACTGCGCGATCGCGATCGAGCCCGCCGACCGCAAGGACGACGTCAAGCTATCGGGCGCCCTTCAACGGCTGGCCGAGGAAGATGCGGCGCTCATCGTCGAACACGACGAGGCCAATCACGAAATGCGGCTTCGCGGCGTCAACGACGAGCATCTCAACGCCGTCCTCGCCCGGCTCAAACGGCGCTTCGGAGTCGAAGTGACGAGCCACGCCCCCGCCATCGGCTACCGCGAATCGATCCGGAAGCAGGTGACGCAGAAGGGCCGCCACAAGAAGCAGTCCGGCGGTCACGGGCAGTTCGGCGACGTGATCATCGAGGTCAAACCGCTCCCTCGAGGCTCCGGCTTCGTCTTCGAGGAAAGGATCCACGGCGGCTCGGTTCCAAAGCAATGGATTCCCGCCGTCGAAGACGGCGTCCGGGAAGCCCTCGGCAAGGGGCCGCTCGGCTTCCAGGTGGTCGATTGCGCGGTGACCCTCGTCGACGGCAGCTACCACAGCGTGGACAGCTCCGAGCTCGCGTTCCGGTTGGCCGGCCGAATCGCGATGCAAGAAGCGCTTGCCAGCGCCCAGCCGCACCTGCTCGAGCCGATGCACAAGCTGACCGTCGTCTGCCCGTCGAGCGCAACGAGCCGGATCACCTCGGCGATCGCCGGCCGGCGGGGCCAGATGCTCGGCCTCGCGCCGCGCGACGGCTGGGCCGGATGGGACCGCATCGATGCGCTGCTTCCCGAGGCGGAACTGTCCGGACTCGAGGCCGAGCTCCGATCACAGAGCCAGGGCCTGGCGACCTACGAAGCCGAGTTCGACCATCTCGCCGAGCTCAATGGACCGCTCGCGGATAAGGTCATCCAGCAGAAGGTCCCGGAACCGGCCTAGCCATAACTCCTCCCCATGTGACGATGGGGAGGAATCTCTTGGCGCTTCGCGCATCCGTGTTAATCGCCGACCATGAGGCACTGGTTCAAGGACCAGCATTTTCGTTCGCTGCTCAAGAACAGCGGCTATCTCGCGGCGTCCCGCATCGTCGCGGCGGTCGCGTCGCTGGCGACCGTGTCGCTTGCCGCGCACGGGCTCGGCGTGCTGCTGTTCGGCGCCCTCATCCTCATCACCAGCTACGCCAAGGCGGCGAGCGGGCTCAGCAAGTTCCAGTCGTGGCAGCTGATCGTGCGCTATGGCCGCCGCGCGCTCGACGGCGAGCACGAGGATTTCAAGACATCGACCGGCTTCGCCTTCGCGCTCGACGCGGTGAGCGGCGTCGGCGGCATGCTCGTCGCGGTGGCGATCCTGCCCTTTGTCGCCGCCTGGGTCGGAATTCAGCCGGACCAGCTGTGGCTGGCTCTGCTCTATTGCACGTTGCTCCCGACGATGGGCGCGGCCACGCCTACCGGCGTGCTGCGGACGCTCGACCGGTTCGACCTCATCAGCTGGCAGGGCACGGCGGCGCCGATCAGCCGCGTGATCCTCGTCGGCGCCGCCTATTTCGCCGACGCGCCGTTCGGCGCCTATGTCGCGGCCTGGTTCGTCACCGACCTCGGCGGAGACCTGTTCCTGTGGTTCCTCGCGTGGCGCGAGCTCAAGCGGCGGTCGCTGCTCGATGGCATCCGCCCAACCCTTCGGCCGGAGAGCCTCCCGGGGGCGTGGCGGTTCGCGATCCACGTCAACCTCAATGCCAGCGTCCAGGCGGTGTGGGGACCGATCGCGCGGCTCATCGTGGGCGGCCTCCTCGGGCCTGCCGGCGCCGCCTTGTTCCGTGTCGCTTCGGCTTTGTCCGACAGCGCGAGCAAGCCGGCGGACCTGCTTGCCAAGGCCTTCTATCCCGAAGTGGTCAGGATGGATTTCAGCTCAAGCAAGCCATGGAAGCTGATGCTGCGCGGCACCGCCCTTGCAAGCGCGGTTGCGCTCATCGCCATCCTCGTCCTCGTCGTCGCGGGCAAGCCGATCGTTTCCTTCCTGTTCGGCAAGGAATTCCTCGGCGCCTATGACGCGCTCCTGGTCTTGATGGTGATCCCGTTCATCAGCGTCTTCAGCTTCCCGCTTCCGCCGATGCTCTATGCGCTGGACAGGCCCGAGGGGCCGGTCAGGGCGCGGCTCTTCGGAAGCGCCGTCTTCTTCATCGGCATCGCGCCCTTGTCGTGGAGATGGGGCGTGGTCGGAGCCGCGGTCGCGCTGGTCCTCGGCAATGTCGCGACGGTGCTGGTGATGCTGATCCAGCTTCAGCGCGAGTACCGCCGCGTGCGGCCGCCAAAACCCGCCTAGAGGCTCGCCTCCTCGAAGCCGCGCTCCTTTACCAATCGGTCGAGCTCGACGAGGGTGGTGAGCAGGCTTTCCATTCGGTCGAGCGGCCAGGCGTTGGGTCCGTCCGATTTTGCGTTCGCAGGATCGGGATGAGTCTCCATGAACAGCCCGGCGACGCCGGTCGCGACGGCCGCGCGAGCGAGCACGGGCACGAACTCGCGCTGTCCGCCCGAGCTGGTCCCCTGCCCGCCCGGGAGCTGGACGCTATGCGTGGCGTCGAACACCACCGGACAGCCGGTCTCGCGCATGATCGCGAGGCTGCGCATGTCGCTGACCAGATTGTTGTAGCCGAACGACGCGCCGCGCTCGCAGACCATGATCGTGTCCTCGTTGACGCCCGCGGCCTGCGCGGCGCCGCGCGCCTTGTCGACGACGTTCTTCATGTCGTGCGGCGCCATGAACTGGGCCTTCTTGATGTTCACCGCTTTGCCCGACGCCGCGACCGCATGGATGAAATCGGTTTGCCGGGCGAGGAACGCCGGGGTCTGGAGCACATCGACGACCTCGGCCACCGGGGCGATCTGCGGAATGTCGTGGACGTCGGTCAGCACCGGCACGCCGAGCGCGTTCTTCACCTTCTCGAGGACGCGCAGCCCCTCGTCCATGCCGGGCCCGCGATAGCTTTTGTCCGACGAGCGGTTGGCCTTGTCGAAGCTCGACTTGAAGATGAAGAAGATGCCGAGTTTGTCGGCGATCGCCTTCAGCCGCTCGGCGGTGCGCAGCTGCAGCTCCTCGCTTTCGACAACGCATGGCCCGGCGATGAGGAACAGAGGCTGGTCGAGCCCCACGGAGCGTCCAAGCAGGTTCATGCGCGCAATCTAGGCGAGCCCCTCGACAACCGCCACAGGCTCCCATTCGCCGAGACCATTTCGCGCGGCGAAATCCTCCGGGAACGCCTCGCCGCCGTGGATCCCGCCTGTGACAAACACCGTGTCGAACCCCATCCACGCAGCACCGAGGACGTCCGTCTGGAGCCCGTCGCCGACGGCGAGCACTTCGTCCCTGGGAGGATTGCCGGCGCGGTGCAGCGCGTGCTCGTAAATTGCCGCAAAAGGCTTGCCGTACCAGGTCACGCGCCCGCCAAGCATCTGGTAGATGTCGGCAAGCGCGCCGGCACAGGCCTCCGGCACGCCTCCGCGGACCACCAGCCGGTCGGGGTTGAGGCAGTGCATGTGGACGTCGCGCTCCGTGAGCCGCCCGAGTTCGGCGCGGTATTGCTCCGGGTCGGGCTCGAATTCGCGCATGCCGGTGCAGGCGAGATCGGTGAAATCGTCACCGTCGGCGATTCGAATCTCGCGGCTCTCCAGCACTTCACGGTCTCCCGCCGTGCCGATGAACCCGACCGCCCTGCCAAGCGCATTGATCGCCGCGATCCCCGCTTCGCCGCTGGTGGCGATCGCATCCCAGCAGTCGCGCGGCAGCCCGATGCGGCCGAGCTGTTGCTCGACGGCTACTTCCGTACGCGGCGCATTGGTGAGCAGGACGATGCAGCGGCCGTCCTCACGCCATTGGCGCAGCCGCTCCGCCGCGCCCGGATAGAGGGCGACGCCGTCGTGAACGACGCCCCATAAATCGCACAGAATCAGCCGGTATTTTGGGTCGAGCGTTTCCCAGAAGCTCATTCGAGCCCCGCTTCCGCGAGCGCCTGCTCGATCGGCGCAACATCCTCGGGATTGTTAAGCTCGCGAAGCGCATAAGGCGGCGTCTCGACATCGACGACCGCGACGGAAATTCCCGCGACAAGGAAGCGCAACTGCTCCAGGCCCTCGAGGGCCTCGAGCTCGCTAACCGGAGTCGCGGCATAGCGCTGGAGCGCATCGGGTCGGTACGCGTACACCCCGACGTGGAGGCGTACCGGCGCCATCTCGCGGCTCAGCGCGCCGCCCGGCAGATGCGGGATGATGCGTTTCGAAAAATAGAGCGCGTGGCCGAGCACATTGGTCACGACCGTCGTGCCGCCAACCCTGCCAGCCGCTTCTTCGGCCTGCAGCACGCGCACATCGTCGCTCCTCATGCGCATCGCTGGGGTCGCAACCAGCGCGTCGCGGTCGTCCTCCATCCGCGCAATCAACGCCTCGACGAAGCCCGGCGGCGTCAATAGCGCGTCGCCCTGGAAGTTGATCACCAGGTCCGGGTCATGGAGCTGTGCAAGCGCCTCGGCGCAGCGTTCGGTGCCGTTGCGGCACTCGGGCGAGGTCATGATCACGCCGACCTTGGCCGGCGCGCAGGCGTGGGCGATGCCCTCGTCGTCGGTGACGACGAACACGCCGGATACCCCGCGCACTCGCCGCGCCGCTTCGACGCTGCGCTGGATCAGCGGCTTGGCGGTGCCGGTCGCGCCCTTCAGTTCGACCAGCGGCTTTCCGGGATAGCGCGACGACTGGTAACGCGCCGGGATCAGGATCACGGCATTCATCGGACTGGCGGGCAGTCGTGGATGTGAAGCACGCCCACCGGCTTTCCGTCGTCGACGACGAACAGCGCGGTGATCCTGTGCTCCTCGAATAATGTCAGCGCATCGTCGATCAGCGCGTCCGGAGCGATCGTCTTGGGATTGCAGGTCATGAATTCCGCGGCGCTGTGGTCGAGGCCCTGTTCGATATGGCGCCTGAGGTCGCCGTCGGTAATCGCCCCAACGAGCTGGCCCGCGCGATCCACCACGCCGACGATGCCGAGCCGCTTGGCCGACATTTCGACGATGGTGTCGTGCATCGGGCTGTTCTCGCGAGTCAGCGGCACTGCGTCACCGGAATGCATCAGACGGCTGACCGGCTTCAGCCGGGCGCCCAGCATGCCGCCAGGATGCAGCCGTCCGAAGTCGCTTCGCGTGAAGCCCTTCTGCCGCATCACGGTCATCGCCAGCGCGTCGCCTAGCGCCAGCGTCATCGTCGTCGACGTGGTCGGCGCGACGGCTTCCGGTCCAACCTCAGGCCAATGGGGAAGAACGAGGGCCGCCGATGCTGCCTCGGCGAGCATCGAGCCCGCATTCCCGGTGATTCCGACGATGGGCATCCCAACCTGCCGGAAGTGGTCGATGACGGGTTCCAGCTCCGCCGTCTCGCCGCTCTGCGAGATCAGGATCGCGACGTCGCCCGCGCTTGCCATGCCGAGGTCGCCGTGGATCGCTTCGGCGAGGTGGAGGAAGGTCGCAGTGGTACCGGTCGAGGCGAAGGTCGCCGCGATCTTGCGCGCGACATGGCCGGACTTGCCGAGGCCGCTGACGATCAGCTTGCCCTTGCAGCCAAGGATCAACCGTACCGCCTCCTCGAACGGTCCATCGAGGCTGTCCGCAAGCGCGTCGAGCGCGCGCGCCTCATCGTGCAGGATCGCGCGCGCGAAATCGAGGATCTGCTGCCGGGGCATCATCCCGCCGGCTGAGCGGCCTGGATTGGTACGTCCGAATCGGGCTCGGCAGCCGAGATCACCTGTGCCGCGACGAGGTCGCCGACGACGTTGAGCGTCGTCCTGCACATGTCGAGGAAGCGGTCGACTCCGAGCACGATGGCGATCGCTTCGGGCCGGATGCCGACCATGGCCAGGATCAAGGCGACGACCGGAAGCGAGCCTGCCGGGACGCCGGCGGTGCCGATCCCGCCGAGGATGCAGACGAGCATCACCATCAGCTGCTGCCAGATCGTGAGGTCGACGCCGAAGAATTGCGCGAGGAAGATGACCGTGACGCCCTCGAACATCGCGGTCCCGTTCTGGTTGGCCGTCGCGCCAATCGTCAGCACGAAGCGCGCGACCCGAGGCGGCAGCTTCAGCTCCTCGTCCGCGACCTTGAGGGAGGTCGGCAACGTCGCGTTCGACGAGGCCGTCGAAAAGGCCATCACGCTCGCCTCCTGCGTCTCGCGGAAGAAGGCGATCGGGTTCTTGCGGCCCAGCGTCGAAAGGATGATCGGGAAGACGATGAACATCTGGATGCCGAGCGCGAGCAGCACCACCCCGACATAGGCCGAGAGACGGATCAGCAGGTCCCAGCCAAACAAGGCGGCAAGGTTGAACATGAAGCAGGCGACCGCGAGCGGCGCGAGCTTGATGACGATCATGATGAGCTGCATCGTCACGTCGAACAGCCCCTCGAACCCGCGCTGCAGCGTCCGCGCCGCGGGCGTGTCGGTGAGAAGCAGCCCGATCCCGAAGAACAATGCGAAGAACATCACCGACAGGATCGCGCTGTTCGACCCCATCACCTCGACCAGATTGTTGGGGATGATGTTGATGAATGCATCGATTCCCGCGGGCTGCTCGGCGCCGGTCCGGACGATCGCGCCGGCACGGTCTGCCTGCGCCGCCAGCAGCTCCGCGGCCGCCGCGCGATCGACGCCTGCGCCGGGCTGCAGCAGGTTCACCGAAGCGAGGCTGACGGCAACGGCGATCGCGGAAACGACGACCGTGTAGGCGAGCGTCCTCAGCCCCACGCGCTTCAGCGCGCGGATCTCGCCCATTTCGGAAATGCCGACGATCAGCGCCGAGAACAGCAGCGGGATGACGAGCATAAACAGCAGCCGGAGGAATATCTGCCCGATCGGCTGGGTGACATAGGTCGTGACCGCGTCGACCCATGGTGCGCCGCGCGCGCCGGTGTAGACAATCAGCCCGGCCACCAAGCCGATCAGGAAACCGGCAAGCATTTGCCACTGAAGGCCGAGGCCCTTGCGCTCGCTCATTCGCGCTCCTTGATTGCAGTCGCCCCGCTTCGCGGGTGGCCGCGGTTTGTCAAGAATCCTTGCCGAACGGCCGGTCGATGCCCGGCGCCGGCTCGGTGAAGAATTTCGGCCCGGTTTCAATCATGTGCCAGCAATCCTCGAGCCGGATGCCGAACTTGCCGGGGATGTAGATGCCCGGCTCGTCGGAAAAGCACATGCCCGGCGCAAGCGGCGTGGTTTCGCCGTGCACGAGATTGATCGGCTCGTGCACTTCCATGCCGATGCCGTGGCCGGTGCGGTGCGACAGGCCCGGGAGCTTGTAGCCCGGTCCGTAGCCCCAGCTCTCATAGGCGGCGCGCACCGCGTCATCGACGGCACCCGCGGGCACGCCGACCTTCGCCGCCTGGATCGCGATCTGCTGGCCCCGATGCACCTGGTCCCAGACCTTGCGCTGCTCCGCGGTAGGATCGGCGCCGAACACGTAGGTGCGGGTGATGTCGGCCTGGTAGCCGTGAACCGCGCAGGTGCAGTCCATCAACACGACCTCGCCGCGCTTCACCCGCTGCGGCTTGTGGCTGCCGTGCGGATAGGCCGAGGCTTCGCCGAGCAGGATCAGGCCGCCGTCGTAACTGCCGCCGAGCTGCTTCTGCGCAGCGGCGATCAGCGCGTCGATGTCGGTGGGGGTCATGCCTTCGGTCGTGCGCGCCGCCGCATAGCCGAGCGACGCGAGCATGATATCGTTCGCCGACTGCATTAGCTGGAGCTCGTGCGCCGACTTGATCATTCGGCAGCCGCGAACGACGGGGTTCGCGCTGACGTCGCGCAGACCGGGTAGCTGCTGGCGCAAGCGATCGAGGATGAAGAAGCGGTCGGTCTCCTCGAAGCCGACGGGAGCGGCCGAGACTCCCCGTTCCTTGAGGAAATCCGCGACGAGCCTGAGCGGCTCCTCGTCCTCGTTCCACGTGCGGATTTCGGCCGGGATCGACAGGCTCTCGGCCACCGACGGCTTCTCGAAGAAGGGGGTGACGATGATCGGGTCGCCTGAAGCGGGGATCACGACCGCGGTCAGCCGCTCCGAGCGCCACCACTGGACGCCGGTGAAATATTCGAGGCTCGGGCCGGATTCGACGACGATCGACCCGATGCCGCTCAGCTGCATCAGCCGCCGAGCTTTGGCGATTCGCTCAAGCCGCTCGGCCGACGAGATCGGCGGCGGGATCGGAAGCGGCTTCAGCGCCTCCGCTGCAGCGGCGAACAGGCGCTCGGCGGGCAGCGTCATCGCCGTGCCGAGCGCCCCCGCTCCCGTGAGAAAGCCGCGGCGTCCGATCATTTCACTCCCCCCTCATTGCGGCTCCTAATGTTGCACGGCTTCGGCCAATCGGCCAGCACGCCACGCCCATGTTCGATTCGGCATTCAGCGACGGCGCAAAGCGCCCCGGCACGCGCGAGATGACGGCGCTGCTCGCGGGGCTGATGGCGCTCAACGCTTTCGCCATCGACGCGATGGTGCCGGCGCTTCCGCAGATCGGCGAATCGCTCAACGTTGCGCGCGAGAACGACCGCCAGCTGGTGGTGATCGCCTACTTCGTCGGGTTCGCGGCGACCCAGCTCGTGTGGGGGCCGCTCGCCGACCGCTTCGGGCGCAAGCCGGTCATGGCCGCGGGTGTCGCGCTCTACGGCGTCTTCGCACTGCTGTGCGCCTTCGCGCCGACCTTCCCGGTGCTGATCGGAGGCCGGGTGCTGATGGGGGCTTCGGCAGCGGCGACTCGGGTGCTCGTGGTGGCGATGGTGCGCGACCTGTTCGAAGCCGAGGAGATGGCGCGGGTGATGAGCCTCGTTTTCATGACCTTCATGCTGGTGCCGGTGCTCGCGCCCAACATCGGCCAGCTGATCCTGCTGTTCGCGCCGTGGCGGGCGATCTTCCTCGTCCTCTCGGTCTACGCGGCGGTGATGGTGATCTGGCCGTGGCTGCGCCTGCCCGAGACGCTTCACCCCGACTTCCGCCGCCCGCTCAACTGGCGCGTGACCGGAACCGCGATCGTGGAGACGATCCGCGAGCCCCAGTCGCGCGGCTACACGCTGGCGATGACGATCAGCTTCTCGGCGCTGGTCGCGTACATTTCCTCGATCCAGCAAATCGTGTTCGACGCGTTCGGCGAAGGCCAGTTGATCGGCCTCGTCTTCGCGGCGATCGCCGCGCCGATGGCGCTCGCCTCGTGGCTCAACTCGCGCGTGGTCGGCACGTTCGGGTTGCGCCGGGTCGGCCACAGCGCCGCGCTGGCGTTCATGATCATCACCGCGGTGCACGCGGCGATTGCGCTCGCGGGGCTTGAGACGCTGCCGCTGTTCATCCTCCTCCAGGGGCTGACCATGGCGAGCTTCGCCTTCACCTCGTCGAACCTCGGGACGCTGGCGATGGAGCATATGGCACCGATCGCCGGCACCGCCTCGTCCGTGCAGGGTGTGGTCGGCACCATCGGCGCCGCGGGAATCGGGTTCGTCATCGGCCAGCAGTTCGACGGCACGGTGATCCCGTTCGTGATCGGCACCGCCGCCTGCGCCGCGGGCGGGTTCCTGATCATCGTCCTCACCGAGCCGAAGCGGCTGTTCGCCCGCATCGGCAGCACCCAAGCCGCGCCATTCCCGTCCGTGCCCGAGGAAGTCGCCTAGGGCGAACCTCGACTGACACACCCCTTACCCCGCTCGCGCCGCGCGCGAGTCGACTCTCTCCCGCAAACGGGAGAGGGTTCTAATGTTGGAATTACTCCGCAGCGATGTCGTCGCCGTCGTCCCCGCCGCCGCCGACCATCAGCGCTTCGCCGACTTCCTCGGTGCGGCCGCGGATGGCATTTTCGATCCGCTGCGCGACGTCGGGATTTTCCTTGAGGTAGGATTTGGCGTTCTCGCGGCCCTGGCCGATGCGGATGCTGTCGTAGCTGAACCACGCGCCCGACTTCTCGATCAGCCCCGCCTTGACCCCGAGGTCGAGGATCTCGCCGACCTTGGACACGCCCTCGCCGTACATGATGTCGAACTCGACCTGCTTGAACGGCGGCGCGACCTTGTTCTTGACGACCTTCACGCGCGTCGCATTGCCGACAATCTCGTCGCGGTCCTTGATCTGGCCCGTGCGGCGGATGTCGAGGCGGACCGAGGCGTAGAATTTGAGCGCGTTGCCGCCGGTCGTCGTCTCGGGATTGCCGTACATGACGCCGATCTTCATCCGCACCTGGTTGATGAAGATGACGGTGCAGCGCGAGCGGCTGATCGAGCCGGTGAGCTTGCGCAGCGCCTGGCTCATCAGCCGCGCCTGGAGGCCGACGTGGCTGTCTCCCATCTCGCCCTCGATCTCGGCGCGCGGCACCAGCGCCGCGACCGAATCGACGACCAGCACGTCGACCGCGTTCGAGCGCACCAAAGTATCGACGATCTCGAGCGCCTGCTCGCCGGTGTCCGGCTGCGAAACGATCAACTCGTCGATGTCGACCCCGAGCTTCTTGGCATAGCCGGGGTCGAGCGCGTGCTCGGCGTCGACGAAGGCGGCGGTGCCGCCGGTCTTCTGCGCTTCGGCGATCGCGTGCAGCGCGAGCGTCGTCTTGCCCGAGCTCTCCGGCCCGTAGATCTCGATCACCCGGCCGCGCGGGAAACCGCCGACGCCGAGCGCGATGTCGAGCCCGAGGCTGCCGGTCGAGACCGTGTCGATCTCGATCTTCTCGCGGCTTCCGAGCTTCATCGCCGAGCCCTTGCCGAACGCGCGGTCGATCTGGGCGAGCGCCGCTTCGAGGGCCTTCTGACGATCCATGCCCGAATTCACTTTGGAGGTGTCCAATCCGCTACCGATGACTTTCAACTGCGCTGCCATGTCCCCTGCCTCCGTTCAAGACCAATCATCGGCGGCCGAGCTTCCGCCTGTGGAGTGTGCGTATCCTATTTGTTCCTTTAGAACAAGAGGGGAACGAACGAGCTGTCCGGTTGGCCCGTCGGCGGCCAGTCCGCGCGCGAATGTTCGCGAATGTTCGCAGTGACGGGCTGCGATTCCGACACTTCTCCCGGGCGCCAACGGGGGTTGTCGGATGTGTCGGATTCTCTCTGTCGCCTCCTGGCTCGCGACTGGATTAGAAGCCATTGCACCTCCGCAGGGGAACAGGAGGCGAGGCAGTTATCTCATGTCGGGGGCTGTAGGACAGGATTTTCTCTAATGGCAGCGTTTGGCGGAAAGCGGGCACTCGGAATGCTTGTTTGTACCCGCAATGCCCTCCGCCGTCTCTTCAGCCGCCTTCGGGATTCGAATGCATGCTTAGCGGAAATGCGCGGCATCAACGGACATGCCGCCAGATGTCGGACAGGCGACAGCCCCCCGCTGTCAGCAGCCGGGTTGGCTTTTGCCATTTCAGCCGCGCTACCGAACGACAAATCGGCGACAACACCGGTAAGTTCATCCTGGATATTTATAATAAAATCAGTTGTTTACTTAAATCTAAATAGGGTGCTAACTACCGTCTGAGGTAGGCCAATGCATTACCGGATATACGTTTTAGATAATGACGATCACCATATTGATGTGTCCGAATTCCGGGCACCTGGCGACTTGGCAGCCATCGTAAAGGCTGGCCCACCTCGCAGCGGAGTATTGCGAGAGCTGTGGAACCAAGGTCGAAAGATCTTGGAATTTCCAGGTTGATCGCTGACGGCAGCTTTGGGCCGAGAGCACACATGAGCGCGCTAGCGGCAGGAATGGGTGGAAAGCGGCCGTTGCAAAAATGGGGACTTGCAACGAATGATAGTTCAGTCCGTTAATGCAGTATCACCAGTCACCTAGTTGGGTCTTGGTGCTGGAGAGACCTGGCACGCTCCCCGCTCACGGAGCGTCATAATGCATGCACTCATCATCGAAGACGAATCCTTGATTGCCATGGCGATAGAGGACGCGTTGCGAGGTTGCGGCTTCACTTCCTTCGATGTTGCCGTCTCTGCCGAGGAGGCGCTCACGGCGGCCGCGCGTACATGTCCCGATCTGATCACTGCCGATGTCGAACTAAGACCGGGCTGCGGAATCACAGCGGTTCAATCGATTTGTACTGAACGGCCGATACCCGTCCTCTTCATTACAGGGCGTCCCGGGGACGTCAGGATGAGGATGCCAGGGCATCCATTGATTGAGAAGCCATTCGGGACCGATGATATTGTGGAAGCGATCAAGCTTACTTTGGACAGCAGAGATGGTTGAGCCAATGCCGCTCCCAAACGAGACAGTGACCAGCCTCGCCACGGCACTCGTCAAGTCGTCGAAGGCGCCGCTGCTCCTGCTGGATGACGATGTCGTCGTCATCGGTGCAAGCACCTCGTTCTGTAACACCTTTAATCTCGATCCGCTGACCATCGCCAACCGCAGGCTGGCCGATCTCGGCTCGGGCGAATGGGACGTTCCGCAGCTCAACTCGCTGCTCCAGGCGACCATTGCGGGCGCAGCGGAGATCGACGCTTACGAGATGGACCTTATCCGAGAAGGCAAGGCGACCTGCCGCCTCATTTTGAGCGCCCACAAACTCGATTATTTCGACACCGAGGAGGTTCGCGTCGTGCTTGCTGCGACCGACGTCACGGCAACGCGTCTGGCGGAAAAGCAGAAAGACGATCTCATTCGAGAAAAGCATGTCCTGCTTCAGGAGCTTCAGCACCGTGTCGCCAACAGCCTCCAAATCATCGCAAGCGTATTGATGCAAAGCGCGCGGCGTGTTCAATCGGAAGAGACGCGGCTGCATCTTCAGGACGCCCACAGCCGCGTTATGTCGATCGCCATGCTTCAAAAGCAGCTGGCCGTAACCCAGCTGAAATCCGTCGGGCTTCGGACCTATTTCGCTGACCTGTGCCGAAGCATTTCCGCGTCGATGATTGACGACCCGAAAAGGCTCACTCTCGAGGCGATCGTGGATGATACGACCACCAGCTCCGACGTATCGGTGAGCATGGGACTGATTGTCACGGAACTTGTTATCAATGCGATCAAGCATGCGTTCCCCGGTCAGGTCGCTGGCGGCAAGATCATAGTCGCTTTTGCGGAAGACAAAGGCGCCTGGCTGTTGTCCGTTTCCGATAACGGAGCGGGAATGTCCGTAGGCGTTAACCGCGGAAAGTTGGCACCGGCATCGTAGAGGCCTTGTCGAAGCAACTCGGCGCGACCGTGACAGTGGTTGACGCAAATCCGGGGACGCGAGTGGAAATTCGGCGGGACCAAAGGCCGGATGACGAGAAAGAACGCTAGGCCACGCGAGTGAATCGCGTGACCACGTCGGTCCTGTCGATCAGCGCGGCTTAGGCCGCTCGACCGCAGGCCGTGCGCGTCGTGGCGGCTCTAGCCCTGCTTCGGCGACGCTTCGCGTCGACGGCGCTGCGCTCGGCGCCACTTACGACGGCGTCACCTCGCCCTGCCCGGTCCCCGCATCCTCGCCCTGCTCCGGCCTCGTGTCGAACACTTCGTCGATGATCCCGAAGGCCTTGGCCTCGTCCGCCTCGAGGAACTTGTCGCGGTCCATCGCCTTCTCGATGTCCTCGAGATTCTGGCCGGTGTACTTCGCGTAAAGCTCGTTGAGCCGCTGGCGCATGCGCAGGATCTCGCGCGCCTGGATTTCGATGTCGGCGGCCATGCCCTGGGCGCCGCCCGAGGGCTGGTGGATCATGATCCGGCTGTTGGTCAGCGCGACGCGCATCCCGGGCTCGCCGGCCGCGAGCAGGAAGCTGCCCATCGACGCCGCCTGGCCGATGCACACCGTGCTGATCTTGGGCCGGATATACTGCATGGTGTCGTGGATCGCGAGGCCGGCCGTCACCACGCCGCCCGGCGAATTGATGTACATGAAGATGTCCTTCTTCGGGTTCTCGGACTCGAGGAAGAGCAGCTGGGCGGTGACGAGG
This sequence comes from Sphingomonas segetis, assembly GCF_009720245.1. Lineage (GTDB taxonomy): Bacteria > Pseudomonadota > Alphaproteobacteria > Sphingomonadales > Sphingomonadaceae > Sphingomicrobium > Sphingomicrobium segetis. The sequence goes on from NZ_WJSQ01000032.1 coordinate 21,793, forward strand.
CTCGCCATATGATCCTCGATCGGCCCCGTGATGAAGATGATCCGTTCGCGCAGCAGCCGGGAAAAGATGTCGAAGCTGCGCTCGCCCCGGTTGGATTGCTCGATGACGATGGGGACGAGCTGCGAAACGATGTCCTGGTGGTCGATCACGGGAGATGGGTCCTCTTTGCGGTGGTGGGCTTACATCGGCGCGAACGCGGAAAGGTTCAAGCATCGAAGGTCGCGGCGTGCCGGGGCATGCCGAAAGCGCGAGTCCGGACGCTGGAGACGTCGGTGCGAAAAAGGCCCCGCCCGGGGGCGGAGCCTTTCTCCAAGTCAGTCTTGTTACCCTAGTTGCCGCGCTCGCCTCGTTCGACTGGCGCCGGAGCGGGCGGCGGCGGAGGCGGCGGTGGGAGCGGCGTCGACCAGCATGCTCGCAGTCCGTGCGGTAGGGCGATGTCCTTGTAATCGGCCCACAGCG
>NZ_WJSQ01000320.1 GCF_009720245.1 Sphingomonas segetis
ATGCGCGTGCTGCTGATCGAAGACGAGCCGACGACCGCCAAAAGCATCGAGCTGATGCTCGGTACGGAAGGCTTCAACGTCTATACGACCGACCTTGGCGAGGAAGGCCTCGATCTCGCCAAGCTGTACGATTACGACATCATCCTTCTCGACCTGAACCTGCCCGACATGCACGGCTACGACGTGCTCAAGAAGGTCCGCACCGCGAAGGTGTCGACCCCGGTGCTGATCCTTTCCGGCATCGGTGAGATGGACAGCAAGGTCCGCGCGCTCGGCTTCGGCGCTGACGATTACGTCACCAAGCCGTTCCACCGCGACGAGCTGGTCGCGCGAATCCACGCGATCGTCCGCCGCTCGAAGGGCCATTCGCAGTCGGTCATCCGTACCGGCAAGCTGGCCGTGAACCTCGACGCCAAGACGGTCGAGGTCGACGGCAGCCGCGTGCATCTGACCGGCAAGGAATATGCGATGCTGGAGCTGCTTTCGCTCCGCAAGGGCACGACGCTGACCAAGGAAATGTTCCTCAACCATCTTTACGGCGGCATGGACGAGCCCGAGCTCAAGATCATCGACGTGTTCATCTGCAAGCTGCGCAAGAAACTCAGC
>NZ_WJSQ01000321.1 GCF_009720245.1 Sphingomonas segetis
CGCCAGCGTCACCACGCTCGGCTGCGACCGCGGGCTCGCCTACGACCTTCTCGGCCAGCAGGCGAAAGCCCAGGCCGATTATCGCACCGCGCTGAGCGGCGCCGACGCCGACGAAGCCCGCCGCCGCCTCGCGCTCAGCCTCGCCATCAGCGGCGACAAGGCGGGCGCCATCGCCGCGATTGCGCCGCTCGCGGCGAAAGGCGATTCCGCCGTGCCGCGGGTGCGCGCCTTCATCCTTGCGCTGACCGGCAACTCCACCGCCGCAATGACCGCCATCGACGCCGCGATGCCCGGAAGCTGGTCGCGCGTGTCGCCATTCCTGACTCGGCTTCCGACGCTCGCCCCGGGCGCCAAGGCCGCGGCAGTGAACCTCGGCATCTTCCCCGACGCCGGCCAGACGGCCTATGCTTACGCCGCACCGGTTCGCACCGTGCCGTCCACCGTGGCGATGAGCCAGACCGTGAGTACCGACCGCCTGGCGGACGTCGACGCGCTGCTTCGCGCCCCTTCGGCTCCGCAGGCAACCCAGCCCGTGTGGCAGCAGCCGCCGCTCCATGCGCAGCCGGAGCCGGTGCAGGTCGCCTATGCACCGG
>NZ_WJSQ01000322.1 GCF_009720245.1 Sphingomonas segetis
CCATGTGTGGCTCGTCCGGCGACCCGCCGCTGGGCTCCTCGGCGGCATGGCCGCGCTGCCCGGCGGCGCATGGGGTGAAGCGCAGCCGGCGAGCGATCCGGTCGCCAGCGTTCGCCACGTCTTCACCCATTTTTCGCTCGACCTCGCAATCGAGCTTCGCTCCGACCCGGTCGGCGATGGCTGGTGGCATCGGATCGACTCGCTGCCGGAGGCCGGCCTTCCGACCTTATACCTGAAAGCTGCCGATGAATTGCTGTCGCGGAGGCGCTTGCTTGCGGCCTGAACCCTTTTTCTCGGGCGCCGGTCTCGACCGCGCCGACATCCTCCGCGCCGACGCGGGCGCCATCGTGCAGCTGGCCGAACAATCCGCCGCGCGCCAGCTCGTCTGGAAAGACGGCCTCCCGGCGATCGGTGAGGACGGCGCGTTGGTCTGGCGCGAAGTCGACGCGCCCGACCTCTTTCTCGGGCTGGACGAGGGCAAGCCGCGCTTCAGCGCGGTACCGGCGGGCGTTGAAGGTTCGCGCGCCGCGTTCGCGGTCATGGGCAATCTGTCGGCCGCCGAGGCGCCAGTGTTCGCC
>NZ_WJSQ01000323.1 GCF_009720245.1 Sphingomonas segetis
AGCGACGGCGCGAAGTCGAGCACTGTCGGCGGGCGCTAGCGCCGCGCCCAGACGGGCACCCAGGTGATGTCCTGCGCGACCGGCCGGCCCGCCGGGTCGCGCGCGGGGCTGAACCGGACATATTGCACGAACAGCTGGCACATCAGTGCGTCGGCCGCGGAATTGCCGCTGCTGCGCACGACACGGCAGTTCGAGACCGAGCCGTCGGCGTTCACGCGCACGGAAATCGCCACGCTTCCCGAGGCAATTCCGGTGGCGGCGAAGCGCCGGTATTCGCGATCAGGGATCTTGGTGAGCTTGCGCGCCGGGGTAAAATCACCGGTTCCGCCGGCGCCGGTTCCACTCCCGCTGCCGCCGCCACCGCTGCCCGTTCCCGACGCGCCCGCTCCCGAGCTTGAAGCGCTGCCGGCGCCAGCGACCCTGGCGGCGGGGATGGGCGAGGGCGCAGGGATCCGCGGCTGCGGTGCCACGACGGGTGTCGGCTCCGCCTGTTTCGCGGGCGCTCCGGCTTCGTCCCTCTGCTGCGGCCGGCGGCGCTGCGGCGGCGGCGGCGGCGGAACCGGCGGGGGGGG
>NZ_WJSQ01000324.1 GCF_009720245.1 Sphingomonas segetis
CGACACGGCCGCGGAGCGGTCGTCGGCATAAGTGCCGGCGCCGATCAGCGGCGAGTCGCCGACCCGCCCCCAGCGCTTTGCCGTGAGGCCGCCGGTGGAGGTCGCCGCCGCGACATGGCCATCGACGTCCACCGCGACCGCGCCGACGGTCCCGTATTTGATCTCGTCGTCGAACCCGCCTTCAGCCAGCAATTCGTGCAGCTGACGGCGGCGCTCTGGGACCTCGAACCAGCTGTTGGCGACCTGTTCCAGCCCCTGGTTGCGCGCGAACTCGTCGGCACCCTTGCCCGAGAGGAACACGTGCGGCCCCTCGTCGAGCAGAAGCCGAGCGAGGCTGATCGGCGCCCGAGTCGTCCTCAGCCCCGCAACCGCGCCTGCGCGCCGGTTGCTTCCGTCCATGATCGCGGCGTCGAGCTCGATGCAGCCGCTTGCCGTCAGCACGCTGCCGCGGCCTGCGTTGAAACACGAATCTTCTTCGAGGACGCGCAGCGCGGACTCGACAGCGTCGAGCGCGCCTTCGCGCTTGCCGAGGATCGCCGCGCCGGCTGCGAGCGCGGCCTCCAGGCCGG
>NZ_WJSQ01000325.1 GCF_009720245.1 Sphingomonas segetis
CCTTCTCGACGTCGGCGGCGAGCCGCTCGCTGATGAAGGCGCGGAACGGCTCGAGCCCGCCGGCGGGCAGCGTTAGCCCCGCCGCCATTGCATGGCCGCCGCCTGCGGTGAGCAGGCCGCTATCCTTTGCCGCCAGCACCGCCGCGCCCAAATCGACTCCCGAGATCGAGCGGCCCGAGCCCTTGCCGGTGCCGTCGTCGGTCTCGGCGATCACGATCGCGGGCCGGCCGAAGCGCTCCTTCAGGCGGCCGGCGACGATCCCGATCACGCCCTGGTGCCAGCCGCCGCTCATCACCGTGATCACCGCCGCGCCGTTGAGCCTGGCCGCCTGTTCCTCGGCCTGCTCGCACACCAGCATCTCGATCGCGCGGCGTTCCTCGTTGAGGCGGTCGAGCTCGGCGGCGATGGTGCGCGCTTCCTCCGGGTCGCTGCAGGTCAGCAGGCGAACGCCGAGGTCGGACTTGCCGACGCGCCCGCCGGCGTTGATCCGCGGGCCCAGCGCGAAGCCTAGGTCGCGGCAGCTCGGCGCTTTCACCAGCCGCGCGGCCTCG
>NZ_WJSQ01000326.1 GCF_009720245.1 Sphingomonas segetis
GCGGCGCCGGGGGCTCCGCCGACACCGCGCGACGCATGGCCGGTCGGCGCCATGCCGAGCTGCCGCGCCGCCGCACTATCCGCGATCCACTGGTTGAGAATGCCGCCCGAGACCAGCTCCTGACGCGAGACCCGCACCCCTTCGGCATCGAACGGGCGCGACCTCAGCCCGCGCAGCCGCAGCGGATCGTCGACGATGGTCACGCCGGGGGCAAAGACAGCGGTACCCAGCTTCTCGCGCAGAAAGCTCGTCTTGCGCGCCACCGCGGCGCCGCTGATCGCGCCGCAAAAGTGTCCGAGCAGGCCCGCGGATACGCGCGGATCGAAGATCACCGGATATTTGCCGGCCTTCGGGCGGGACGGGTTGAGCTTGGCGACTGCACGTGTGCCGGCGCGGCGGCCGATCTCCGCGGCATTTTCTAGATCCTCGAGATGGCGCGCGCTGTGCCAGGCCTGGTCGCGCTGCATCGCGCCGCCCTCGCCGGCGATCACCGATGCGGAACAGCCGTGGCCGCTCGCTCGCGTGGCGCCGGCGAAGCC
>NZ_WJSQ01000327.1 GCF_009720245.1 Sphingomonas segetis
GCCTGAGCCCGGAGGAGAGCCGCTCGGCCGCGATCGCCGCCGCGCGCCGGCTGCTGCTCGCCGACGGGCCGCAGGCGGTGACCCTCAAGGCAGTCGCCGCCGAGGTCGGCCGTACCCACGCCAACCTCCTCCACCATTTCGGGTCGGCGGCGGGTCTCCAGGCGGAGCTCGCCCGCGCCATCGCAAATTCGGTGACGTCGACCATCGCCGAGGCGGTCGAGCGCGCGCGCGCCGGCGAAGCGGATGCGCGCGAAATCGTCGACCGCACCTTCGACGTGTTCGACCGCGAAGGAGCAGGAGCGCTTGCCGCGTGGATGATCCTCACCGGCAACCGTGATGCGCTCGACCCGATCCTCGATTCGATCCGCGGCCTCGTCGCCCAGCTCAGCGTTGGCCGCGAGGAGCATCACGTCGCCGAGAGCACGCTGGCGCTGGTTCTCAGCGCGCTCGGCGATTCGCTGCTCGGCGCGCCAATCGCCGGGACGCTGGGCCTGCCGCGCGATACCGCCCGCGAGCTCGCCGCCGAAAGG
>NZ_WJSQ01000328.1 GCF_009720245.1 Sphingomonas segetis
CGGCCGGCTCGACCCGGGCGGCGCCCCGGATCCGTTCCCTGTGCCGGGCGAGCTCGCCCGCCGCCCACCCGCTCGAATCGGTGTCCGCGGCGAGGGCGCCAAGCGCCGGACCGATCAGGGCGACGACCGAGACATCGGGCTCGAGCAGTTGGGGATCGAAGCGATGGCTGGTCAGCTCGAGCGCCTTGATCCCCTTGTAGCGCCAGGCCTGCGGCGGCCCCTCCACCGGATCGAACCCGTAGAGGAGGACGAGATCGGCATCGCGGACCAGCGGTTCCTCGGCGACCCCGCCGGCATAGAGGCCCATCGCCAGCGGGTGCGCTTCGGGCATCGCGCCCTTGGCCTTGTAGGTGGTCAAAACGGGACAGCCGCTCTGCTCGACGAACCGCCGGAGCGCCGCGGAGGCATCGGCGGAGCGCGCCTGGAGGCCGGCGATCAGGAGCGGGCGTTTCGCCGCGCCGAGCAGGGCTCGAGCGGACTCGGGCGCGCCTTGAGCGACGGGGCCGCCGGGTAC
>NZ_WJSQ01000329.1 GCF_009720245.1 Sphingomonas segetis
AGCGCAAGCCTGACCCGCGTCTCGCGCTCGCCGGCGGAACCGATAGCACGCCGTGCGAAGGGCTCCGCCTCGGCCGTGCGCCGGAACTTGAGCAGGATCAGCGCCTGCTCCTCGTCGCGCAGCGGGCCGAGCAGGCTCTTGACCGGAATCTGGCCAATGCTCGACAGCGCGCGCGCCTGGTCTCCGCGCTCGGCCGCATCCCAGCCATTGAGCAGCGGCGCAAGGAAGCCGAGATTGCCGGTGCCGCCCTGCGAGGCCAACCACGGCACGGCGCGGTCGAGACGGCGCTGCTTGACGGCTTCGGCGACGAGCAGCAGCCGCGCGTCGGTCGACAATTTGTTGGCCGGGAGCTTGGCCGCGAGGCTGAGCGCAAGCGGCATCTGTCCCGCGCCGATCGCTTCGGTAATCGCCTGCTGCACAAACTGAACCTCGCCCGGCTGGGCGTCGGCGAGCGAGGCGAGCAGCTCGGCGGCGCGGGCGTGCTCGCCGTTGATCGCCGCGGC
>NZ_WJSQ01000033.1 GCF_009720245.1 Sphingomonas segetis
CGCCCCGCCGCCCTCGTCGAGCTCCTCGAGCCGCTCGCGCCACCACGCCAGCCGGATCGGCCCGAGCAGCGGTTCGCGCGTGGTGCGCACTACATCCGCCATCGCCGAGTCGATCATAAACAGCGCCGCGAGGCCGCCGCGCGTCGCAGCGGGAACAGTGCTCAGCGCGAGCGCGCGATCCGATCCGAGCGCTCCTCGAAGCGCGTCAGCGATAGCAGACGGCCTTCGCCGCCTCGACTACCTCGGACGCCTTGATCAGCGCCATTTTCTCGAGGTTGGCGGCATAAGGAAGGGGGACGTCGGCATCGGTCACGCGGAGCACGGGCGCGTCGAGGTCGTCGAAGCCCTCGGTCATCGCGATCGCGATGATCTCCGAGCTGATCGAACAGACCGGCCAGCCCTCCTCGACCACCACCATCCGGTTGGTGCGCTTCAGGCTGTCGAGCACGGTTGCCTTGTCGAGCGGGCGCAAGGTCCGAAGGTCGATGACTTCGGCGTTGATTCCCTGCCCCATCAGCTCCTGCGCGGCTTCGAGCGCCACTCCGACCCCGATCGAATAGCTGACGATGGTCACGTCCTTGCCCGGGCGGACGATCCGCGCCTTGCCGATCGGGAGCACGTAATCGTCCATTTGCGGGACGTCGAAATGCTGGCCGTAGAGCAGCTCGTTCTCGAGGAAGACGACAGGGTCCGGGCTTCGGATCGCGGCCTTGAGCAGGCCCTTGGCGTCGGCCGCGCTGTAGGGTGAGATCACGATCAGGCCGGGCACATGCGCGTACCAGCTGCCGTAATTCTGGCTGTGCTGCGCCGCGACGCGGGCGGCGGCGCCATTGGGTCCGCGGAACACGATCGGACAGCGCATCTGCCCGCCCGACATGTAGTTGGTCTTGGCCGCCGAATTGATGATGTGGTCGATCGCCTGCATCGCGAAATTGAAGGTCATGAACTCGACGATCGGCCGCAGGCCGCCCATCGCCGCGCCGGTGCCAACGCCGGCAAAACCATATTCGGTGATCGGCGTGTCGACCACGCGCCTGGCCCCGAATTCCTGGAGCAGGCCCTGCGTGACCTTGTAGGCGCCCTGATACTCAGCGACTTCCTCGCCCAGCACGAAGACGCGCTCGTCGGCGCGCATTTCCTCGGCCATCGCATCGCGCAGCGCCTCGCGCACGGTCAAGCTGACCAGCGGCGTGCCTTCGGGCATTTCCGGCTCGTCGCGCGTTTCGGCGACATCGGCGACGAGATCGCGCGCCGCGGTCTCCATCAGGTGAGGCGTCGGTTGGGCCGATTCCGGCGCCGGCACCTTCCCCTCTCCCCCCGCGGGAGAGGGCGACTCAGCCGCAGGCTGAGCGGGGTGAGGGCGCGCAGAGGAGGCAGCCGCCCCCCCTCCCTGAGCAGCTACGCTGCTCTGTCCCTCTCCCCCTGACGGGGGTGAGGGTTGGACCTGCTCACCATCGGCCGCCAGCAGCGCGATCGGCTGGCCGACCTTCACCCCGTCGGTACCTTCGGGCACCAGGATCTTTGCGATCTTCCCCTCATCGACGGCTTCGAACTCCATCGTCGCCTTGTCGGTCTCGATCTCGGCCAAAATATCGCCCGACTTCACCTCGTCGCCTTCCTTGACCAGCCACTTGGCGAGAGTCCCCTCTTCCATGGTCGGGGACAAAGCGGGCATCTTGAGCTCGGTGGCCATCAGTAGCTCTCCACCAGCACGTCGGTGTAGAGTTCGGACGGAGCCGGCTCCGGCGCTTCTTCAGCGAACTTGGCAGCGCCGACGACGATGTCCTTTATTTCCTTGTCGATCGCCTTCAATTCCTCTTCCTTCACCCCCATGCTTTCGAGCTCGCGCTCGGCACTGGTGATCGGGTCGCGGTTCTCGCGCACCTCCTGTACTTCCTCGCGCGTCCGGTACTTGGCCGGGTCCGACATCGAGTGGCCGCGATAGCGGTAGGTCAGGAACTCGATGATGATCGGCCCCTTGCCGTCCCGCACCCATTTGAGCGCGACGTCGGCTGCCCCGCGAACCGCGAGCACATCCATGCCGTCGACCTGGAATCCGGGGATCCGGAAGCTCTCGCCATGCCGGTACAGCAGCGGCTCGGCGTGCGAGCGATTTACGCTCGTCCCCATTGCATATTTGTTGTTCTCGATCGCGTAGATGACCGGCAGGTCCCACAGCTTGGCCATGTTGAAGGCCTCGGACACCTGCCCCTGGTTGACCGCTCCGTCGCCCATGTAGGTCAGGCACACCCCGCCGTCCTCGCGGTACTTGTGGGCGAAGGCGAGGCCCGTGCCGAGCGGCACCTGCGCGCCGACGATCCCGTGGCCGCCGTAAAAGCCGTGGTCGACGCTGAACATGTGCATCGACCCGCCCTTGCCCTTGGAAATGCCGGCCTCGCGCCCGGTCAGCTCGGCCATGATCACCTTGGGGTCGATGCCATAAGCGAGCATGTGGCCATGGTCGCGGTAGCCGGTGATGACGCTGTCCTTGCCGACGGTCATCGCCGACTGCAGCCCGACCGCGACCGCTTCCTGGCCGATGTACAGGTGGCAGAAGCCGCCGATCAGGCCGAGACCGTAGAGCTGCCCCGCGCGTTCCTCGAAACGGCGGATCAGCAGCATCTCGCGGTAGAGCCGCATCATCTGGTCTTTCGACGCCTTGTAGCGCTGCGGCTGCGGCGGCCGCTCGATCTCGGGAACCTCTGGAGCCGTCGGAACGGCGGACTTCTTCGCGGAACGCGCCACGGCTGTCTCTCTCATGAATGAAGCGCGCCCGCCTATAGGAGGCGGTGCGACCAGCGGCAACAGCGCGTCAGTTCAGCGGGACGATGACCTCGTCGGGCCGGATCAGGCCGAGGTCCTTGCGCACCAGCTCGTCGGCCATGTCGGGATCGGCCTTGCGCGGGTCGAGCAGGTCCGAGCGGTGCTCGAGCCGCGCCTTTTCCTGCTGCAGCTGGGCAAGCTCCGCCTGCCGCTCCTTGAGTGCGCGATGATAGCCGCCCCAGGCAAGGATTCCGTTGGGACCGGCGATCGCATGGCCGGCGAAGGTGCCGACGACGATCAGCGCCAACGCCGGGAACGCAGCGCGCCGGACAAGTTCGAAAATGCGCCTCCCACCCCTCACGCCTCGAAAGAATCACGAGCGGGCCGGAAGTGCAAGTGAAAAGAATGGTTTGGTGGAAATCCCGGGGATAAAGTTGTGGGAAACGTCTGCTACTCCCCCTCAGGGGGAGACGATGCGCAAAGCGCATCGGAGGGGGGTGTGCCTCGGCTACAATATGCTTCACAACGCCATTGAGATTGCGAAGCACATCCCGTTCAGCAATCCGCAGCGTCCGAACACCTTGGGATGCAAGCCATCGATCGCGCCGCTCGTCACGCGAGGCAGTGAAATCATGGCTGTCTCCATCGATCTCGACGCAGAGTTTCGCCTCGTGACAGTAGAAGTCGAGAACATATGGTCCTGCAGGATGTTGGTTGCGAAAGCGAAGCCCTGTCTGCTTTCGGCGTAATTGGCCCCAAAGTACTCGGCCGGGAAGCGACATGGACGCGCGCTGTTCACGAGCGCGGCTCTTCGTCCGCTCTGGGCCAGTGAGCTTAATACCCCCTCCGTCAGCCCTGCGGGCTGACGGCTCCCCCTGAGGGGGAGGCGCTAGGATGATACGCCTTCAACGCGCCGCGACCGGCGTACCTCGCCGACTCCCCCAGCTCCTCCTCGATCCGCAGCAGCTGGTTGTATTTCGCCGTGCGGTCCGAGCGCGCCAGGCTGCCCGTCTTGATCTGTCCGCAGGACAGCGCGACGGCGAGGTCGGCGATGGTCGAATCCTCGGTCTCGCCCGAGCGGTGCGACATCACGCTGGTATAGGCGTTCGTCTGCGCGAGGCGCACAGCCTCTATCGTTTCGGTGAGCGTTCCTATCTGGTTGACCTTGACCAGGATCGAATTGGCGATGCCCTCGTTGATCCCCTTCTGCAGCCGCTTCACATTGGTCACGAACAGGTCGTCGCCGACCAGCTGCACCCGACCGCCGAGCTTGTCGGTGAGCAGCTTCCAGCCCTGCCAGTCATCCTCCGCCATCCCGTCCTCGATCGAGGCGATCGGATAATCCGACGCGAGACCGGCGAGGAAATCGGCGTTCTCGGCGAACGACAGCGCCTTCCCCTCCCCGTCCATCCGGTAAGCGCCGTCACGGAAATATTCGCTCGCTGCGCAATCGAGCGCGAGCAGCACGTCCTCGCCGAGCTTGTAGCCCGCCGCGCCGACTGCCTTGTCGATATGGTCGAGCGCCTCGCGCGCGCTGTCGATTTTCGGGGCGAATCCCCCCTCGTCTCCGACCGAGGTCGAAAGCCCCGCCCGGTGCAGCGCGGCCTTGAGCGCATGGAATATCTCAGCGCCGCAGCGCAGCGCCTCCGCGAAATCCGGTGCTCCCACCGGCATCACCATGAATTCCTGGAAGTCGATCCCGTTGTCGGCGTGAACGCCGCCGTTGAGGATGTTCATCATGGGCACCGGCAGCAGGTGCGCATCGACCCCCCCGACGTAGCGGTAGAGCGGCAGCCCGAGCGCGTCCGCCGCCGCTTTCGCCGTCGCCAGGCTGACCCCGAGGATCGCGTTGGCGCCGAGCCGCCCCTTGTTCTCGGTCCCGTCGAGCGCCATCAGCTCAGCGTCCAGTGCCGCCTGGTCTTCGGCGTCCATTCCGACCGCGGCCTCTGCGATCTCGCCGTTGACCGCCTGCACCGCCCTCGAGACGCCCTTCCCGCCCCAGCGGGTCTTGTCGCCATCGCGCAGTTCGACGGCTTCGTGAGCGCCGGTCGAGGCCCCCGACGGCACCGCCGCGCGGCCCATGCTTCCGTCTTCCAGCGTGACGTCGACCTCGACCGTCGGATTGCCGCGGCTGTCGAGAATTTGGCGGGCATGAACGTCGATTATTGCGGTCATGGCTTCCCTTCTTGCGCAGGCGTAACAATATGAGGCTGTGCGAGCGGCTATAAGCCGGACGATGAGCCGTGCAACTTTCCCCGCGGCGCCCCGGAACGAAGCCGCAAGGCTCCGGGTTGGAGTCGGCAAAGGAGGACCGCGATGGCTGACCAACGAACCGATGATTTGCCCGAAGGAACCGACACCGTGATTGAAGGCGCCAATGTCGGCGCGATCACGACCGATCCGACCGCGCCCGACCAGGGCGGCCAGACGATCGCGATCGAAGACACCGTCCTCGTTGAGGAAAAGAAGGTTTCGGCGCCCAAGGTCGATGTCGAACGCGACGTGACCGGCAGCGGCAGCCCCAAAGGCGGCCTCGCGAACTCTTCGGGGGGCCCGGGCCGCGGCACCGCGCAGGGCATCGCCGACCGAATCCGCAGCGGCCGCGAGCAGCTGTCCAGCCAGGCCGGCGACAAGGCACGCGGGCTCGTCAGCCAGGGACTCGAACGGACCTCGGAAGCGCTCGCCAACGTCGCCCGGATGGTCGGCGACACGGCGCCGGGAATCGATGAACGGCTCGGCGAGGATTATGGCGGCTACGCCCGCCGCGCCGCCGGAGCGATCGAGAACGTCGCCAACACCATCGCCGAAAAGAACCCGGACGAGCTGATCGAGGACACGCGCAACTTCGTCCGAAACAGCCCCGGAATCGCGCTCGCCGGCGCGGCCGTCGTCGGCTTCGTCGTTGCTCGGCTGGTCAAGAGCGGCCTCGCCCGCGACGAACGCGACGACGACGAGGATTGATGCTCAAGCCGGTCGAGCCGCCCCCGCCCGAGCGCCCGATCGGCGAGCTCGTTCACGAGCTCGTCGAGGAGGGTAAGGCCTATGCCCGCGCCGAACTCGGCCTCGCCAAGGCGATGGCTGGGGCAAAGGCCCGCGCGCTCGCCCTTCCGGCTGCGCTTTTCGGCGTGGCGTTCATCCTTGCGCTCACGGCGGTGACCGCGCTCGCGCTCGGGGTCGTGCTGGCGCTGGCGAAGTTCCTCGGCCCGCTGCTTGCCGGTTTCGTAGGACTGCTGATCTTCGCCGCCATTGCCGGGCTTCTCGGCTGGATCGCGGCCGACCGGGTGAGGCGCGCGCTGTGACAGACGACCCGCAGGTCGCGGCGGCGCGTATCGAGGTCGAGCGCAGGCGCTCGCGGCTGATGGCCACGGCGCATGAGCTGCAGGACCGGCTCAGCCCCAAGTCGCTCGCGCGCAACACGTGGCAGGGTGCGAAGGAGAAGGGCGCCGATCTCGCCGAGGATGCCGTCGACGGCGTGCGCGCGCACCCGCTGGCCGCGACCGGGGTCGTTGCCGCTATCACCATGTTTCTGGCGCGCGAGCCGCTGATGGACCTCGCCGGCAAGCTCGTGGACGGAGCCAAAACCAAGACCCGCAAGCGCCGCAAGGCGCCACAGAAAGAGAAGACGGAGGCAGCCGAATGACCGACCAGGACACCACCACCACGTCGACCGTTGAAGGCGACACCAGCGCCCGCCAGCGCGCGATCGAGGCTTATGAGAGGGCTCGCGACCGCACCACCGACACGCTCGCTGAAGCGCCTCTGCTGGCGCTCGCCGGCGGCATTGCAGCGGGCGCGCTCATCGCCGCGCTCCTCCCCCGCACCGAGGCCGAGACGCGGGCCGTTCGTCCGACCGCGCGGCGGGTGAAGAACACCGCAAGGGCGGCGTTCGACGCCGCCAAGGGCACAGGGACGCAGCGCCTCGACGAGCTCGGAATCAGCCGCGAAAAGGGCGAGGAGACGATCCGCAGCCTGCTCGAGGGCGTCGCCGACGCTGCGAAGGCATCGGCGAAGGCCGGCCTCGATGCGGCCCGCGATAGCGACAAAGGCTGACGCCGCGCTGCAAATCGGATAGCGGAGCCGGCATGAGCAAGCTTCACCTGGTCTTCGGCGGGCGGGTCAAGGATCCGCGCGGCCTCGACTTCGACATGAACACGATCGACGTCGTCGGCGTCTACGACAGTTACGCCGCGGCGGAGGACGCCTGGCGCGGCGCGGCCCAGCGCACGGTCGACGATGCCGAAATGAAATATGTCGTGGTCCACCTCCACCGGCTGCTCGAGCCCGAGCCGGAGGGAAGCATCACGGGCATCGCAAGGCCGAAGCAGACGGCGGGTTAACTTCTCCTCCCTGCGGGGCGCAGCCTCGTGGGGAGGGGAACCGCTCGCCGTAGCCTTGGCGGAGGCGAGTGGTGGAGGGGCCGGCTCCTCGGTCAGCCGCGCTGCGCGTGCCTCCCACCTCCCCATCGGCTCCGCCGACAGGCAGGAGGATTATGCCCCCCGGTACCGCCACAGCAGCAGCGGCCGCTGCAGAAGAAGACCCGCCGCAAAGCCGCCGACATGCGCCGGAGTCGCCAGCAAATACCCCTGGCCGCCGGCAAGCCAGCCCATCATCATCTGCAGCACCACCCACGCGACCAGCAGCCACACGACATTGATCCAGCGGTTAACCCGCAGGTTGCTGGTAAATGCCTTGGCGCGCCCGAAGCTGAGCGCGAATGCGCCCATGACCGCGCTAATCGCGCCGCTCGCGCCGACCATCGGCATCGTGCCCATCGGATCGAGCGCCCATTGCGCGAGCGCGGCGGCATAGGCGCCGACCAGGTACAGCACGATCACTGCGGTTTTTCCGAGCACGCGCTCGACCGCCGTGCCGCACCAGACGAGGATCAGCAGGTTGAAGCCGAGATGGATCAGCCCCGCGTGGACCAGCGTCGCGGTGAGCGGCGTCAGCAGCGCCGGAACCGCCGGCCACGGCACCGCAGCACCGCTCAGCCGGACGGGAATGAAACCGAGCGCCAGCTGCGCCTGCTCTGCCAGGCCCGCCGCGACCGCCAGCAGCCACGCCGCCGCGGTCACGACCGCGATCATGTTGGTGACGCTGTTGGAGAGCCGCTGCATCGGGCTCAGACGAACTCGATCTTCTTGATCTCGTAGTAACGGTCGCCCGAGGGCGTGGACACTTCGACCTCTTCGCCGACCTGACGGCCGATCAGCGCCCGGCCGAGCGGCGAATTGTAGCTGATTCGCCCCTGGTTGGCGTCGGCCTCGACCTGCCCGACAAGCTGGTACTTCACCTTCTTGTCGTCCTCGTCGGTCAACGTCACCGTCGCCCCGAAAACGACCTTGTTGCCGGACAGCGATTTCGGGTCGATCACCATCGCCCGGCTCAGCCGGTCCTCGAGATCGGCGATCGTCGCCTCGATCTGCCCCTGCCGCTCCTTGGCGGCATGATATTCGGCATTCTCGCTGAGGTCGCCGTGCGCGCGCGCAGCCTCGATCGCTTCCACGATTTCGGGCCGCTCCTTCTTGAGCCGCTTCAGCTCCTCGTTGAGCTTGCGATGCCCCTCTTCGAGCATCGGTACCTTGTCGGCACTCGCCATGTTCTCAAACCCTTTTCAATGCTCTGCCCGGGCGCGCTTTGCAGAGCGCGCGGTAACCAGCAGATTGTCGGTGGAAGCTGCCTCTAGGGGGCGGAATAATAGGATTGGAGCGACGCGACTTCAAGCGCGTGGCCCCGAACCGCCTCGATCGACCGCGCCGCGGCAAGGCTCGCCGCCGCCGTCGTGAAATAAGGCACCTTGCGGTTGAGTGCGGTTGCCCGGATCGAATGGCTGTCCTTGAGGGACTGCCAGCCCTCGGTCGTGTTGAACACCAGCGCGACATCGCCGTCCAGGAGCTTGTCGACGATGTGCGGCCGGCCCTGGGCCACCTTGTTCACCGGGCTGACCGGGACGCCCTTCGCCTGGAGGTGTGCCGCCGTCCCGCCGGTCGCGATGATCGAGAAGCCGAGCTCGACCAGCTTCTCTACCGCGGGCACGATATTGTCCTTGTCGGCGTCCTTGACCGACACGAACGCCGTGCCGCCCTGCGGCAGGATCATGCTCGCGCCGAGCAGTGCCTTGGCAAAAGCGATGTCGAAATCGGTATCGATTCCCATGACTTCTCCCGTGCTCTTCATTTCCGGTCCAAGTACAGGATCGGTACCGGGGAAGCGCGCGAACGGGAATACGGGCCCTTTCACCGCGACATAATTGATCGCGTGACCGATCTCCCCGAGGCTGCTCAGCGGCTCGCCCGCCATTACCCGCGCCGCATATTTGGCAAGCGGTTTGCCGATCGCCTTGGCGACGAACGGCACCGTCCGGCTCGCGCGCGGGTTGACCTCGATCAAATAGACGTCGCGATCCTTCACTGCGAACTGCACGTTCATCAGGCCCTTGACCTTGAGCGCCAGCGCGAGGGCGCGCGTCTGCCGCTCGATCTCGGCGATCACCTCGTCCGAAAGGCTGTGCGGCGGGATCGAGCAGGCGCTGTCGCCCGAATGGACGCCCGCCTCCTCGATGTGCTGGAGCACGCCGCACACGGCGACATCGACGCCGTCGCAGATCGCGTCCACGTCTACCTCGATCGCGTCGCGCAGATAGCGGTCAATCAGCACCGGGCTGCGGCCCGAAACCTGCACCGCGGTGGCGATATAATGGTCGAGCTGCTGCGGCCCGTCGACCACTTCCATGCCTCTTCCGCCAAGCACATACGACGGCCTCAGCAGCACGGGATAGCCGATCCGCTCGGCCACCCGCAGCGCCTCGTCGCGGCTGCGCGCGATGCCGTTCGCCGGCTGCTTGAGGTTCAGCCGTTGGACCAGCGCCGCGAACCGCTCGCGGTCCTCGGCGAGGTCGATGCTGTCGGGCGAGGTGCCGAGGATCGGCACCCCCGCCGACTGCAACTCTGCCGCCAGCTTAAGCGGGGTCTGCCCGCCGAGCTGGACGATGACCCCGAGCAGTTCGCCTTTCTGCTGTTCGCGCCACACGATCTCGAGCACGTCCTCGATCGTCAGCGGCT
The DNA here is from genome assembly GCF_009720245.1 of Sphingomonas segetis. Classification (GTDB taxonomy): domain Bacteria; phylum Pseudomonadota; class Alphaproteobacteria; order Sphingomonadales; family Sphingomonadaceae; genus Sphingomicrobium; species Sphingomicrobium segetis. The sequence continues at coordinate 9,825 of NZ_WJSQ01000033.1, forward strand.
CGAAATAGAGGCGGTCCGACGTGTCAGGATCGGTCGACACCGTCTCCGGGTTGCAGTTGACCATGATCACTTCGAAGCCGGCCCCCGCCTGGCCGTTGCGGTCGCCGCCGAGCGCGAAGGCAGCGTGGCAGCAGCAATAATCGAACTCGATCCCCTGCCCGATCCGGTTCGGGCCGCCGCCGAGGACCATCACCTTCTTGCGGCCGGAAACCTCGGCCTCGTCGACCGGCTCGCCAAACAGCGGCGCTTCGTAGGTCGAGTAGAGGTAGGGCGTCGCCGCATCGAACTCCGCCGCGCAACTGTCGATGCGCTTGAACACCGGCCTGACGCCGAGCCGGAGCCGGTGCGCCCGCACCTCGCCTTCGGTGATCCCGCCGGTCATCGCCCGCATCGCGCTGTGCACCACGCCCGAACCGCCGACCGCGATCGCCTCGCTCATCTCGCGCTCGACATGGGTGGAGCGGAGCGACAATTGCGCGAGCCGAGCGTCGGAAAAGCCCATCGCCTTCAGCCGCCGCATCCCCCGCGCATCGCTCGGGAGTCCGTTCAGCCGAACTTGCTCCTCAGCACGAACGATCTCTTCCAGGCGCCTCAAAAACCACGGATCGAAGTGCGCGATCTCGTTGATCCGCTCGACCGTGAAACCCTGCCGAAGCGCTTCCGCGGCGACCAGCAGCCGGTCGGGCGTGGGCCGCGCAAGAACCCGCTCGATCTCGGTCGGATCGGCGTTCTCGAGCTCGCGCACGCGGTCGAGGCCGGACAGGCCGGTTTCCAGGCTGCGCAGCGCCTTCTGCAGGCTCTCGGCGAAACTGCGCCCAATCGCCATCACCTCGCCAACCGACTTCATCGATGTCGTCAGGATCGCGTCGGCGCCCTTGAACTTCTCGAACGCGAAACGCGGGATCTTGGTCACGACATAATCGATCGTCGGCTCGAAGCTGGCCGGGGTCGCGCCGCCGGTGATGTCGTTGGCGATCTCGTCGAGCGTGTAGCCGACGGCCAGCTTGGCCGCGACCTTGGCGATCGGGAAACCGGTCGCCTTCGACGCCAGCGCCGAAGACCGGCTCACGCGCGGGTTCATCTCGATCACCACCATCCGCCCGGTCTTCGGATCGACCGCGAACTGGACGTTGGAACCGCCTGTTTCGACGCCAATTTCGCGCAGTACGGCAATGCTCGCCGAGCGCATCCTTTGATATTCCTTGTCGGTCAGCGTCAGCGCCGGCGCCACCGTGATCGAGTCCCCCGTATGAACCCCCATCGGGTCGACATTTTCGATCGAGCAGATGATGATGGCGTTGTCGGCGCGGTCGCGCACCACCTCCATCTCATATTCCTTCCACCCGAGCACCGATTCCTCGATCAGCACTTCGGTCGTGGGCGACGCCTCGAGTCCGCCGGAGACGATCTGCACGAACTCGTCGCGATTGTAGGCGATTCCCCCGCCCGTCCCGCCGAGCGTGAAGCTGGGCCGTATGATCGCCGGAAGGCCGACGCCCTCGAGTGCCGCCAGCGCCTCCTCCAGGCTGTGCGCGATCGCCGAGCGCGGGCTTTCGAGGCCGATCCTGTCCATGGCCTCGCGGAACTTGAGCCGGTCCTCGGCCATCTCGATCGCTTCTGCGTTCGCCCCGATCAGCTCGATCCCGAGCCGCTCGAGCGTGCCGTCCTTGAACAAAGCCAGCGCCGTGTTCAGCGCCGTCTGCCCGCCCATCGTCGGAAGCACCGCGAAGCCGCCTGATACTTTTGGCCGCTCCTTTTCCAGGATCTTGGCAACGATCGCCGGCGTGATCGGCTCGATATAGGTCGCGTCGGCCAGATCCGGGTCGGTCATGATCGTCGCCGGGTTCGAATTGACGACGATGACCCGATAGCCTTCGCTTTTTAGCGCCTTGACCGCCTGGCTCCCCGAATAATCGAACTCCGCCGCCTGCCCGATGACGATCGGACCCGCGCCGATGATCAGGATCGAGGAGATGTCGGTGCGTCTAGGCATCAGCCCTCCGGAAACTGCATTTCGACGAACACCATCTTCAGCCCGTTGCGCTTCGCCCAGCGATTGACGCAGCTGCGCTGCTCCGCCGTCACGTCCTGGCGGATCAGGAGCAGCAGCTTCTTCTCGCTCTCGTCCTGGATCAGCTCCCCAAGAGCGAGCCCGCAACCGGTCGCGACCCGGTTCAGCTGCGCCTCGTCGTGAATCCGCGCCGGCGTCGCGCAGGCGGAGAGCGTCAAAACGGCAAGAGCAACAAACGCCTGCCTCACCCCATCATCCCCACGAACTTCTCGAACAGATAGAAGCTGTCCTGCGGCCCGGGGCTCGCCTCCGGGTGGTACTGGACGCTGAACGCCGGGCGGTCGGTCAGCTCGATCCCGCAATTGCTGTCGTCGAACAGCGAAACATGCGTCTCGCGGACGTTGTCCGGCAGGCCCTGCCGCTCCACCGCGAAGCCGTGGTTCATGCTGGTGATCTCGACAGCCCCGTCCGACAGCCGCTTCACCGGGTGGTTCGCGCCGCGGTGGCCCTGGAACATCTTGCTCGTCTTGCCGCCGACCGCGAGCGCGAGCATCTGGTGGCCGAGGCAGATTCCGAACAGCGGCTTTTTCGTCTCCAGCATCTTGCGGATCACCGGCACCGCATATTCGCCCGTCGCCGCCGGATCGCCCGGCCCGTTCGACAGAAAGAAACCGTCCGGCTCGTGCGCCATGATCTCGTCGAAGGTGGCCGTCGCCGGCACCACCGTTACCCGAGCACCCGCCTCAACAAGCAGACGGAAGATGTTGCGTTTATTGCCATAGTCCACTGCGACGACGTGCGGGCGGCTTTCGTCCTCACCACCGAGCTCATAGCCCTGCCCCCAGCGCCACTTCCCGTCGGTCCAACGTTCGACCTGCAAGCGGCTGACGTCCTTTGCCAGGTCCATCCCCTCGAGCCCAGGCCACTCCGCCGCCATCTTCTGCAGCGCGTCGAGATCGAACTTCCCGTCCGCCCGATGCGCGATGGCGACCGTCGGCGGCCCCTCCTCGCGCACGAGCTTCGTCAGGGCCCGCGTATCGACGCCGGCAATCCCGATCCGCCCCCACCGCCGCATCCAGTCGGCGAAGCCGTAATTCGCGCGGTAATTCGACGGCTCGGTCACCACCTCTCGTACCAGGCAGCCGAGCGCATGGGCTTCGCCCGCTTCCACGTCCTCGTCGTTGGCGCCGACATTGCCGATATGCGGGAAGGTGAAGGCGATGACCTGGCGTGCGTAGGACGGATCGGTCATCACCTCCTGGTAGCCGGTCATGGCGGTGTTGAAGCACAGCTCGCCGACCGCCTCGCCCTCGGCCCCGAAGCCCTGCCCCCAGATCGTTCGACCGTCCGCGAAGACCACGACTCCCGTCGCGCCCTCGGGTTGAGGCACGTGCGGAGGTCGTGCGTCGGCCATGGGCGGGAGGAGCCTTCCGTCAGGGGTTTTCCAGCGATGTCGCTAAGGCATTGCAGCTATGCGCTTTGCTGCTCCCGGTCAACGCTGGTCAGCGACAAAATGCGGGGCTAGTGCGGCGCGATGATCAGGGACGACATCAAGGCCGCGACGATCGCGGCAATGAAGGGCGGGGACAAGGAGACGACGGCGACTCTGCGCATGGTCTCGGCGTCCATCAAGAACCGCGACATCGAAGCGCGCACCGGCGCCGCCCCGAAGGACGACGACGCGCTCGTCACCGAAGTGCTGCAGAAGATGATCAAGCAGCGCCGCGAAAGCGCCGACCTCTACCGCAAGGGCGGCCGCGAGGACCGCGCGGCGCTTGAGGAAGGCGAAATCGCGGTCATCGAGCGCTTCCTGCCGCAGCAGCTGAGCGACGCCGAGGCGCAAGCGAAGATCGGAGAAATCGTCGCCGAGACCGGCGCCAGCTCGATGAAGGACATGGGCCGAGTGATGGCGCTGGTGAAGGAGCGACTCGGCAGCTCAATCGATCCCGCCCGCGCCTCCGGCCTCGTCAAGGCTGCTCTCAGCTCCTGACCTGTGGATAAATCGCTCGCTCCGTCTTGCGAGCAGGTGATTCGCGCATAGGGTCGATTCGTGACCCTCTCACCGCAATGGCTCGACGAACTGCGTGCGCGCACGGTGCTCAGCGCGATCATCTCGCCCACCGTGAAGCTCCTCCGCGCGGGCCGCGAGTGGAAGGCGTGCTGTCCGTTTCACAACGAGAAGACGCCCAGCTTCACGGTCAACGACGACAAGGGCTTCTACCATTGCTTCGGCTGCGGCGCGCATGGCGATGCGATCCGCTTTCTCACCGACCATCGCGGAATGCCGTTCATGGACGCAGTGAAGGAGCTCGCCGCCAAGGCCGGCATGGACGTTCCCGCCCCCGACCCCCAGGCGAAGGAACGCGCCGACCGCACGGCGTCGCTGACTGACGTCATGGCGTCCGTGGCTGGCTGGTATTCGGAGCAGCTGAACGGCCTCGCGGGCGCCGAAGCGCGCGACTATCTCAAGCGCCGCGGGATCGACGCGGAGACGGTCCAGCGCTTCGCTCTGGGCTTCGCCCCCGACAGCCGCTCCGCGCTCAAACGCGCCCTCGAAAAGCTCGGAGAGGACCGGCTCGTCGAAACCGGCATGCTGATCAAGCCGGAGGAAGGCGGAGACAGCTACGACCGTTTCCGCGGGCGCCTGATGTTCCCGATCCGCGACCCGCGCGGCCGGGTGATCGGCTTCGGCGGGCGAATACTCGGGAGCGGCGAGCCCAAATATCTCAACTCCCCGGACACGCCGCTCTTCGACAAGGGTCGTACGCTCTACAACATCGACCGCGCGTCGCCCGCCAGCCGCGCGAGCAGGCGATTGATCGTGGTCGAAGGCTATATGGACGTCATCGCCCTCGACCGCGCCGGAATCGCCGAGGTCGTCGCGCCGAACGGCACCGCCGTCACCGAGGCCCAACTCGAGCGCATGTGGCGGCTCGACCCGGCGCCGATCCTCTGCTTCGACGGCGATTCCGCCGGGCGCAAGGCCGCGATCCGCGCCGCGCTCCGCGCGCTGCCCCACATCACCCCCGAACGGACTTTGCGCTTCGTCGAGCTTCCCGCCGGCCAGGACCCGGACGATGTGATCAGCAGCGGAGGAAGCGACGCGTTCGAGGCGCTGATCGCCGCGCCCGAGCCGCTCGACGCACGCCTGTGGCGACACGAGCTCGAAGCGCAGCTGCTCGGCACGCCGGAGGCCTGGGCCGGACTCAAGCAGCGCCTGCTCGACCACGCTTCGGCGATTGGTCACGCCGATCTCGCCCGGATCTACCGCGAAGACTGGCTCAGCCGCTTCTATGCGCAGCGCCGGCCGGCCGCTGCCGCCGGCACCGCATCGCCGGCGTTTGAGCGCCGCGGAACCTTCAGGAACGGCCGCTTCATGCTTCCCGAAAAGAAGCCGGGCGCGGTGATGAAGCGCATCGGCCAGGCGGGCATGGCCGACGAATTCATCGGCGTGCTGATGGTCGGCTTCGCCAATTACCCCGAGGAATTGCCCGTCCATTGCGAGCAACTCGCCGCGCTCGACATCGCCGACCAAATGACCGCCAGGGTTCGCGACGAGCTGGTCAACGCGGCATTCTCGGGCGCCGCGCTTGATCGTGACGGGCTTGCCACCATATTGCGCGGCGATGGAGCAACGGGCCCGAAAGCCTCAAGCACCATGGGCTTTTCCTTCACCCGCCGCGACAGCGACCCGGATCGCGCCCGAAGCGATCTGGCCGCTGCCGTGGAGATCATTTCGGCGGCGGAGGAAGTGGCAAGGGCCCTTGAAGATGCAACGGAACGGCTGAAGCGGGACATGACCGACGAAGCCCTGGAGGAACAGCAGCGCCTGATTTCGGCGCGGCATGGGTTGAGGCAGAGGCTGGCGCAGCTTGCCGGCACTGATTAAGCAGCGGAACTTATGGCGAAAAACGAAGCACAGGAAGTCGACACGGCCGAGGCGGGCGATGCCCCGCTGATCGACCTCAACGACGCGTCGATCAAGAAACTGGTCGCCCGCGCCAAGAAGCGCGGCTTTCTCACCTACGACGAGCTCAACGCGGCGCTCCCGCAGGACCAGATGTCGTCCGAGCAGATCGAGGACGTGATGAGCGCGCTCAACGACATGGGCGTCCAGATCGTCGAGAGCGAGGAAGGCTCCGAGGACGAGGAAGAGGAAAAGGAAGCCGAAGCGACGCCCGAGGACGAGGTCGACCCGCTCGACGACGGCGGCCCGCGCCCCGCGGCCGCGGTCAAGAAGGAGCCGACCGACCGCACCGACGACCCCGTCCGCATGTACCTGCGCGAGATGGGCGCGGTGGAGCTTCTCTCCCGCGAGGGGGAGATCGCGATCGCCAAGCGCATCGAGGCCGGCCGCGACACGATGATCTGGGGCCTGTGCGAATCGCCGATCACCTTCGACGCGATCATCGCCTGGTCGAACGCCCTCAACGAAGGCCGGATGCAGCTGCGCGAGATCCTCGACCTCGAGGCGATGCTGTCCAAGGGCCCGACCGCCGAGCAGCTCGACGCGACCGAGGAAGGCGGCGAGAACGCCGAGAGCGAGATCAGCGAGAAGGTCGCCGGCCCCTCGATCAAGGAAGAGGAAGAGGTCGCCGACGAGCCCGAGGCGGACCGCAACGAAGACGACGAGGACATGGTCGAGCGGCGCGCCAAGCCCGAAGCGACCGAGGACGACGACGAGGACAACACCCTTTCGCTCGCCCAGATGGAGGAGACCCTCAAGCCCCAGGCGCTCGAGAAGTTCGCCGAGATCACCTCGGTCTACAAGAAGTTCAGCAAGGTCCAGGCGCACCGCATGGAGGCGCTCCAGGCGGGCCACGATTTCCCCGCGTCCGACGAGAAGAAGTACCACCGGCTGCGCGAGGAGCTGACCGGGCTGGTCGAGAGCGTCCAGTTCCACAATTCGAAGATCGAGACCCTGGTCGACGCGCTCTACGCCTACAACCGCCGACTGACCGCGCTCGGCGGCCAGATGCTCCGCCTCGCCGAGCGCCACAAGGTACCGCGCAAGGCCTTCCTCGAAAATTACATGGGCCACGAGCTCGACGAGAGCTGGCTCGACGGCGTCTCCGCTCTCGACAAGAAATGGGCCGCCTTCGCGATCGCGGAGAAGGACACGGTCGAGCGCATCCGTTCCGAAATCGCCGAGATCGCGCAGCAGACCGGCACCTCGCTCGGCGAGTTCCGGCGCATCGTCAACATGGTCCAGAAGGGCGAGCGCGAGGCCCGCATCGCCAAGAAGGAAATGGTCGAGGCCAACCTTCGCCTCGTCATCTCCATCGCGAAAAAGTACACCAACCGCGGGCTGCAGTTCCTCGACCTCATCCAGGAAGGCAACATCGGCCTGATGAAGGCGGTCGACAAGTTCGAGTACCGCCGCGGCTACAAATTCTCGACCTACGCCACCTGGTGGATCCGGCAGGCGATCACCCGCTCGATCGCCGACCAGGCGCGCACCATCCGGATCCCGGTGCACATGATCGAGACGATCAACAAGCTGGTCCGCACCGGCCGCCAGTTCCTCCACGAGACCGGCCGCGAAGCGACCCCGGAGGAACTCGCCGAGCGCCTCTCCATGCCGCTCGAGAAGGTCCGCAAGGTCCTCAAGATTGCCAAGGAGCCGATCAGCCTCGAAACCCCGATCGGCGACGAGGAAGACAGCCACCTCGGCGACTTCATCGAAGACAAGAACGCGGTCATCCCCGTGGACGCGGCGATCCAGTCCAACCTCAAGGAAACGGTCACCCGGGTCCTCGCCAGCCTAACCCCCCGCGAAGAGCGCGTGCTCCGAATGCGCTTCGGCATCGGCATGAACACCGATCACACGCTGGAGGAAGTCGGCCAGCAGTTCAGCGTGACGAGGGAGCGTATTCGTCAGATCGAGGCGAAGGCGCTGCGCAAGCTCAAGCATCCCAGCCGGTCGCGGAAGATGCGCAGCTTCCTTGACCAGTGACGCTGTTCAGCGGCGCTTGCGTGCGCCGCTCAAACGGCAAGCCCTGGAGATCATCGTCCGGCGCGGCATCCACATCGGAACCGTGCTCGACGTCGGTGTGCTCCACGGGACGCGCGAGCTGAGGGCGCAGTTCCCGCGCGCCCTGCACATGCTGTTCGAGCCGGTGGTCGAGTTCAACGCGACGATCGCCAAGCGCTACAGCGACACGCCGCATGAGCTCGTCAATGTCGCGATTTCCGACAGGACCGGCGAGACATTGCTCGTGCTCGAGCAGGTGGTCGACGTCCCCGGCCTCGACTTCTCGCACAGCCACGTCGCGAGCGAAGCGCCGGAGGGCAAGGTCCACCGAACGGTTCCGATGACCACGCTCGACGATTTCCTGCGCGGCCGCGACCTTGCCGAACCCTGGCTGCTCAAGATCGACATCGACGGCCACGAGCTCGCTGCGATCGCCGGCGCCACTGAGACGCTCAAGAGGTGCGCCGTTGTCATCGTCGAAGCGCAGGTCAGCGAGCTGCCCCAGCGCCTCGCCGCCATCGCTTCACAAGGCTTCGTCCTCTTCGACCTGGTCGAGCCCTGCTATTACGATCGTGCGCTATGGCAGTGCGACGCCGTGTTCCTTCGCGAAGACGTCCACCGCCGCCACTTCGCCGACCTCGCGGTCGATTTCGACCGCGCGAAGTATGAGATCTTCAAGGGGTAGGTTCGCGATCGGTGGCGATGAACGCACGCTGCGCATGGGCTTCGTCATCGGCATCAAGCGAGGCGCGTAGCCAGTCCGGGGGACTGGCGAGCACGACATAGAAGCATCCTTCGCGTTCGCGGAAGATGCGGAGCTTCTTGGATCAATAATCGAGCCGCCGAGCGTTAGGAAGCGCTCTGCGAAGCAGACGCGAGCTAACGTCGAAGAGGCGGCGAGATTCGGCCGGCGGGGCGCGAAGCCTAAGCTGAGCGAACCCGTCCGACGTCACGCGGATTCACTCCGCGTGAACTCTACTAACTAATCCACCGTCCGAACTGCGTTGCAAAACTGGCGTGCAAGCTCGTGGGACATTTGCCCCTGACCAAAGAATGGAAGAAGGAAAGCGCGCCCTGTGGTGTCTGCCAGCACTCGCCCACCAAATCCGTCTAGTGGCGTCCATGTAAGATCGAACAAATCCCTGAATTCGTGACGCCTTCCCAGCCCGTAGCAAATCAGCAGCGGGTCGGTTGCATCTCGCAGCTTGCGCAATTCACTCGTCCGTTGTCGATTTGGCGCGGCCGCTGCAATGGCAACGGCGGGGTGCGGTTTACGCGCCGTTACGCACGGAAAGGGCGACACTTCTGTCAGAAAAGTCTCGCCAAAAGTGCGGCCGAGCCGATTGTAGACATATTCGCGATCTCGACGTTTGGCTTCTTCGTAGTCAAACTCTGCCAGCGCCAGGTAGATTCTGGCCATCCAGCGCCAAACTGCGACAGAGCCTTTTCGCGGCTTTGAAATGTCAATGGGTTGGCCCGCTTCCATTAGCTCCAAATGAGCCTCGTACATGTCTCGAATTGGCGACCATGAAGCACGCATGACGAGACTGTCCAAACGCTCGTCCTCGGACATGCGACCACCGAAGCCTTCTTCTCCACCGACGAACCATATTTTCGCGGTGGGATTTCCGTATCCTAAGAAAGTGCCAATGCCACTAAGGTCCTTCGATTGGAGCCTCACAACAACTCCCCCTGCGACCCCTTCTGATGGCTCACCCGCGTCTCCACCCGCGACGCCTTCTTCACCGGGCTGATCAGCGGCGGAAGTTTGGGCTTGGGGCCGTGGATGAGCTCGGCGATGGTCACGACCTGCATTGCCGGAAAGCGCCCGAACTCGGTTTCGATCAGCGGGTGCGAGGCGATTTCGTCGCGCACGCCCTTGGTCGGCATCGCGGCGGTGATGAACAGGCCGAAGCGGTGACGGTCGCGCTCCATCACCCGGCCAAGGTCGCGGACCATGCCGGGGTTCAAGTTCTCGCCGCCCTTGACGCTGATCACGCCGGTTTCGATCTTCCCGCCCTCGACCAGGTAATTGAACCAGCCGTCGACGCCTTTGTCGCCGCCCTTCTTCTCGCGCGGGTAGCCGCCGACCTGCCAGCACGCCCATTGCTGGAACTGATGCTTGTCGTCGGTCGCGAGCCGAAGAGCGCTGTCGATGTCCTTGGGCACGCCGTGCGTCTCGAACTCGATCCCCGGATAGCCCTCGCGCATCCGTGTCTCGATCATGCCGATGGCGATGTGGGTGACGTCGATCCCGATCCACTGCCGTCCGAGCTTGTGCGCCGCATCGACCGCCGTCCCGCAGCCGCAGAACGGGTCGAGCACGACGTCGCCGGGGTTGGACGAGGCGGCGATGATTCGTTCGAGCAGGGCGCGTGGTTTTTGCGTCGGATAGCCGAGGCGTTCCTGTGCCAGATTGTGCATCGGCTTGATGTCACCAATGATATCTTGAAGCGGCACTCCGGGAAGGTCTTCAGGATACTGCTTCAAGCGAGGCATTCCTCCTTCCTTCGCTGGCCAATGCAAACGCCCGGCAGCGTCAAGTTCTTCGAGCTTGCTTGGAGGATATGCCCAGTGTCGCCCCTTCGCCGTAACATCAATTCCCCGCCAGATTTGCCCTGTCTCTCCATTCCGAGTGCCTGCACCGGTTAGGTCCATGCGCTTCCAACGCCGACCATCCGCATCCTCTTGGTCGAAGAAGGTATCGAGGTATGCCGCATCGTGAGGCGTGTACGTCTTATTCCAGACGTATTCAGAACCTTTGGAATAGAAGAGGATCGTGTCGTGGACCGGTCCATAGCGTTTGGCGCTGCTGTGCGCGCTGGTGCGCTTCCAGATTATCTCATTCCGGAAATTCTCCGCCCCAAACACCGCGTCCAACACCAGCTTCAAATAGTGGCTCGCGGTCGGATCGCAGTGTGCAGATACAGGCTGCCCGTGTCCTTGAGCACGCGGTGAAGCTCGACCAGCCGCACCGCCATCATCGCCAGATAGGCCATCAGCGGGTTCTCGCCGATCGCCGAGTGCATCGCCGCCATCATCACCTGCAGCGGGCGGTTGGTGCCTTTGGCGATGTCCATCAGCGCGTTCTGGGCGGACTCGCCCCACGTCCAGGTGTCGTCGAACGCCTCGATGCTGGCGTCCGCCCCCGCCCCGCTCGCGGACTTGAACAGCACATTGTAGCCGGCGTTCGAATTGAACGGCGGGTCGAGGTAGATGAGGTCGACGCTCGCGTCCGCGATATGCTCGCGCAGCACCTCCAGGTTGTCGCCATAATAAAGCCGGTTCGTCACGCGCCCTCCGCCCCGAGCGAGGGCAGCGTAGCAAGGACGTGCCGAGTGTAAATGCGTTGAGTCCCGAAATGCTCACCCTCACCGCCTCGCTCGCTTCCTTCATCCGCATCCGCGCAACCGGCCGCCTGACCGCCACCGACTACCGCCGCGAGCAGGGCCGAGGCGTGGCTCGCGACTCGCGATTGACTCGCTGAGGTCGAAGGCGCAGCTATCCTGCTGGCGCTGGGAGCACTTGCGCCGACAGGGGGAAAGCCAATGAAACAGCTCGTCAAACTCGCCGCTGCGGCAGCGGTCGGCGCGATTGCGTGCGGATCGGTCGTCTATGCGCAGGCAGCGGCGCCGCCGCCGCGGGCCATCGTCACGCTGTACCACGCCGCTCCGGGGCAGCAGGAAGGTCTTCTGCGGTGGCTCGCCGAGCAGGATCGTGTCGCGCGCGCCGCGGGGGTCGCACCGGTGCAGCTCTACGTCCACACCGACGGCGACAGCTGGGATTATATGGGCATCGCGCCGGCAACCACCGAAGCGCAGGACGAGGCGATGGACGCCGCCGCGAAGAAGCTCGGGGTGACGAGCGGCCCGCGCGTATCGCTCGAGCTTCGCAAATATATCGCCAGCCACACCGACACCTATGCGATCGGGCCTATTTCGCCCGAACAGGCGGTTGCGGCGCTCGGCTCCCGCTAGGGGACGGTCGACCGCGAAGCGGCGGTGTCACGGAGGTGCCTCCCGTGACGCCGCTCGCCGCGTCCGGTCGTGCTCCCGGCGTCGGCTTTGCCGCTACGCTGCCGCCGTAAAGTGATCTCCGGTTGGCGCGCCTTCGCGTAGATAGAAAAACCTCCGATCAGCCCGCCACCACGCAGCTCACGCGGCGGATCGCGAGCGGGCCGCGGGCCGTGACCTCGAGCCGCAGGCCCCAGTTCCACTCCTCCTCGCCCTCGGCCTTGTGGAGCGTGACCTGGACCGGCACCCATTGCCGCCGCGCGGCGCCGGATCGCGCCTCGACGAGCAGGACCGGGCCTTTCGCCTTGCGGTTGGCGAACTGGGCGAGCGTGCCGCCGAAGAAATCGCCGACCGTGCGCGCGTCCGGC
>NZ_WJSQ01000034.1 GCF_009720245.1 Sphingomonas segetis
GCTGGCGGATTGCAGCGTCAGCGGGTTGCGGCCCGAAGGCTGGGCGCGGCGCGTCGCGGCGGCGGCGGAGAGCTGGGCCGCGGACCGGGTGATCGCGGAAGCCAACAATGGCGGGGAAATGGTGGACGCGGTGCTGAAGACGGTCGCGCCGGCGTTGCCGCTGCGGCTGGTGCACGCGGGCCGCGGCAAGGGCGCCCGCGCGGAGCCGGTGGCGGCCGCGTTCGAGGCGGGGCGGTGCCTGCTGGCGGGCTGCTTCCCCGAACTCGAGGACGAGCTGTGCGCGCTGACGGCGCACGGATTCGTCGGCGACGGGTCGCCGGACCGCGCCGACGCGATGGTGTGGGCGCTGAGCGAGCTGGTGTTGACCGCGCCTGGAGTACCGCGGGTGCGACGGATCTAAGGTTCACTCTCAAGCGCCGGTTAAGGTTGGAACGCCCAATTGGCGCCACTATCTCCTGACAAAGCCAAGACAATCATGAGCGAAGCCGTCATCCTCGAGCGCACCAGCGTCGCTGCCCCCGCGCAGCGCGAACCGGCGCGCGCGCTGGACGACGCGGCGATGCTCAAGGCGGCCGCGAAGCTGACGCGCGACCTCAACGTGCCGAACGCGCGGATTTATTGGGCCGACATGCTCGGCTCGGCGCTGCTCGGCTATGCGGCGCTGTTCGCGGCGATGGCCTTGCGGCCGGCGTGGCTGGCGGTCGGTTGCGGGCTGGTCGCGGTGCTCGCGCTGTACCGCGCCGGTTCTTTCATCCACGAGCTGACCCACATCAAGAAAGGCGCCGTCAAAGGCTTCCGCTTCACGTGGAACCTGATCGTCGGCGTGCCGCTGCTGGTGCCGAGCTTCATGTACGAAGGGGTGCACAACCAGCACCACGCCAAGCGCTATTACGGTACCGTCGACGACCCCGAATATCTTCCGCTGGCGCTGATGCACCCGTGGACTCTGCCGCTGTTCCTTATCGCCGCCGCGCTGGCGCCGTTCGGGATGCTGATCCGTTTCGGAATCCTTGCCCCGCTGTCGCTGCTGTCGCCGAGGCTTCGGAGCGTCGTTGTCGGCCGCTACTCCGGCCTGCAAATCAATCCGAAGTTCGTTCGTCCGAAGCCCGAAGGCGAGTTCGCGCGCGACTGGGCGTGGCAGGAGGCGGCGGCGAGCGTGTGGGCGATCGCGCTCTTGGCGATGGTCGCGACCGGCGTGATCCCGCTGCGCGCCTTCCTGATCTTTCTCGGCGTGTCCGCGGGAGTGATGTTCCTCAACCAGGTGCGCACGCTGGTCGCGCATCTGTGGGAGAATGACGGCGAGCCGATGAGCGTCACGGCGCAGTTCCTCGACAGCGTCAACGTCCCTCCGCCGGGCACGCTGCCTGCGCTGTGGGCGCCGGTGGGCCTGCGCTACCACGCGCTGCACCACCTGCTTCCGGGCCTGCCCTATCACGCGCTCGGGGAGGCGCACCGGCGGCTGTGCAGCGAGCTGGAAAGCGGCTCGGTCTACCACGCCTCGAGCCATCGCGGGCTGTCGCCGCTGGTGGTACGGCTTGCCGCGAGCACGTGGCGCGGACGGCATGAGTGATGATATGGAGCCGTCCATGAAGCATGAGCGGTCGATCTTCGACGATCCGGAAGCGGAAGCTGCGTCCGAAGCACGCGCAGAAGCGGATGTTCGCGAGGGACGCTTGATCAGCAACGAAGCAGTGATGCGATGGCTGAAGGCTTGGATTTCAGGCGAGCGGCTGCCCAGGCCCAAAGTCGGCGATTAGCTTGCGGCGAGTGGTGTGGACCGATGCAGCGGTCGAGAACCTGGAAAGCATCGTTGCATATGTCGCATGCTTCAATGAGGCTGCTGCCGTACGTCTTGCCGAGCGATTGCTCGACTTGGGCGAAAGCCTCGCCGAGTTTTCGGAGCGTGGGCGGGATATTGGCGGCGGTCGCCGCGAAATGACGATCGTTCTACCCTACGTTCTGCGTTACCGTGTCGACGGCGACCACGTGACGATTTTGCGATCGCGGCATGGTGCACGGAAGCCGGACGACCGATCGTCTTCTTGACTAGCCGCCGGATTTCCGCTTGAGGGTTCGGCGTCCGGCGGGCTGCTGAGCTCGCCGTTTCCATTTGGGCAGAGCGCAGCCGCCCCAAGAGCTGCGTGGCCGGGTCTACCTCGTACGGGACCCCGACGAACGAAAGGAATGACCCATGCGCCATCGTGTTGGCGGACGTAAGCTTCAGCGCACCTCGAGCCACCGTGCAGCCTTGTTCCGCAACATGGCGGCCGCGCTCATCAAGCACGAGCAGATCACCACCACCCTCGCCAAGGCGAAGGAGCTTCGCCCCTATGTCGAGAAGCTGATCACGCTCGCCAAGCACGGCGGCCTGTCGAACCGCCGGCTCGCCCAGTCGCGGCTGATGGACGAGACCCAGCTCGCCAAGCTGTTCGACGTGCTTGCACCCCGCTACGCGAGCCGCGAGGGCGGCTACACGCGCGTCATCAAGGCCGGCATCCGCATGTCGGACGCGGCGCCGATCGCGGTCATCGAACTGGTCGACCGAGACGTCTCGGCCAAGGGCCAGGACTCGGGTCCGGTGATGAGCGAGGAAGAGTTCGAAGCGGCCTGACCGTTCGTCGAACACATCCTTGAGAAACAACGGGCGCGGCTGCTAGCGGGCAGCCGCGCCTTTTGTTTTTCGGGGAGGGAGTTTTCATGCGCCGGAGGTTGTTTGTCGTCTCGTTGCTCGCCACTTCGGGGCTCGTGAGTAGCGATGCATTTGCGGCGCAGACGCCGCCACCCCCTGCGAGGATCGGCCTCGATGCGACGGCCAATGCTGCGCAGCCAAGCTTGGCCTATCCGGTCAGCCGCCGCGGCGACGTGGTCGAGGACCATTTCGGGGTGAAGATCGCCGACCCGTACCGCTGGCTCGAGAACGACGTCCGCACCGACGCCGAGGTCAAGAACTGGGTCGATTCCGAGAACAACGTCACCAACGCGTTCCTGTCGACCCTGCCCGGGCGCAAGGCGCTTGAGCAACGCATCACCGAGCTCTACAATTACGAACGCTTCGCCGCGCCCGACAAGAAGGGCGGACGCTACTTCTACACGCACAATACGGGCTTGCAGAACCAGTCGGTCCTGTTCGTGCGCGACAAGGTCGACGGCGAAGGGCGCGTGCTGATCGACCCCAATCCGTGGTCGAAGGACGGCGCGACGGCGCTCGCCGAATGGCAGCCCAACGAGCAGGGCACGAAGCTCCTTTATGCGATCCAGGACGGCGGCACCGACTGGCGCACGCTCAAGGTCCGCGACGTCACGACCGGCAAGGACCTGGCCGACGAAATCAAATGGGTGAAATTTTCCGGCCTCAGCTGGGCCAAGGACGGAAGCGGCTTTTATTACTCGCGCTTCGCCGAGCCGAAGGGCGCCAAGTACCAGTCCCTCAACGAAAACCAGCAAATCTATTTCCACAAGCTCGGCACCGCGCAGTCGGCGGACAGGCTGATGTTCGCGACGCCGAACAAGCCCGAGCTCAACAACACTGCCGAGGTCAGCGACGATGGCCGCTGGCTCGTGATCAGTTCGTCGAGTGGAACCGACCCGCGCTACGAAGTGACGCTTGTCGACCTCAAGAACCCCAAGGCGAAGCCGCGCGTGCTCGTCCCCGGCTTCGAGCATAATTACAGCTACGTCGGAAACCGCGGGTCGAGCTTCTATTTCATCACCGACGACGGCGCGCCCAAGCAAAGGATCGTGACGCTCGACGTCGCGCAGTCGAATCCGAAGGCGAAGACCGTCATTCCGGAAGACGAAGCGACCCTCGACGGCGCGAGCCTGGTCGGCGGCAAGCTCGTTGCTTCCTATCTTGCGGACGCCAAGACCGAGGTCCGGGTCTATTCGCCGGCGGGTGCGCTGACGCGCAAGGTCGAGCTTCCGGGCATCGGCACCGCGGGAGGGTTCGGCGGCGAGTTCGACGATCCGGAAACCTTCTTCGCCTTTGCCAGCTTCAACCGTCCGACGACCGTCTACCGCTACAATGTCGCGACCGGCGAGGAGAGCGTCTGGGCGGCGCCGAAGCTCGCCTTCAACCCCGACGACTATAAGGTCGAGCAGCGATTCTACACCTCGAAGGACGGCACCCGCGTGCCGATGTTCGTCGTCCGCAAGGCGAGCGTCACCGGCCCCGCGCCGACCTTGCTTTACGGTTACGGCGGGTTCGATGTTTCGCTGACGCCGAGCTATTCGGCTACGCGGCTCGCGTGGCTCGAGAAGGGCGGCGCCTATGCGGTCGCGAACATCCGCGGCGGCGGCGAATATGGCAAGGCATGGCACGACGCCGGGCGGCTCGAGCACAAGCAGAACGTGTTCGACGATTTTATCGCCGCGGGCGAATATCTGAAGAAGACAGGCATCACTTCGCCGGACGGGTTGGCGATCGAAGGCGGGTCGAACGGCGGGCTGCTGGTCGGCGCGGTCGTCAACCAGCGGCCGGACCTCATCGATGCCGCGCACGCGGCGGTCGGGGTCATGGACATGCTGCGCTTCGACCAGTTCACCGCCGGCCGCTACTGGGTCGACGACTACGGCTATCCGTCGAAGGAAGCCGACTTCAGGACTTTGCTCGCCTATTCGCCCTATCACAACATCAAGCCCGGCGTTCACTATCCGCCGGTACTGGTGACGACCGCCGACACCGACGACCGCGTCGTCCCCGGGCATAGCTTCAAATATACCGCCGCGCTGCAGGCGGCCGACCCGGGCGGCGCGCCGCACCTGATCCGGATCGAGACCCGCGCCGGCCACGGCTCGGGCAAACCCACCAGCAAGATCATCGAGGAAGCGTCCGACGTACTGGCGTTCCTCGGTCATTTCACCGGGCTCGATCTGGGCGAGTGACTTCAGCCTCGCCGATGTAAAGGGGCTCTGACGTTGGGCCAGTAAACGCTCGTGCCTAATCGTTCGTTAGTCTCGCGCCCGGTGGATAAGTGATACAAGGGCTGCGCCACATTCGGGGGATGGCGGGGGGATGTCTTACTATCGCCTCTACTATTTCGACCGCTTCAGCGGCCACATCGACCATTTCCGCGAGTTCGAGGCGGCGGACGATGGCGCGGCGCTCGCGCTCGCCGTGCGCTGGAGCGATGGGCGCGCGATGGAGCTGTGGAACCGCGAGCGGCGCCTGAGGCAATGGGAGAGCGTCGGTCCTGCGGCCGGATAAGTCACTGACGAAGCTGGTGAACGGCAGCCAACGACCGGTTCAGAACCGGTGCAGCGGCGTAATGAGACTAGCCGATACAGGCCGCCGTGCGTTTGGCCGGCGGGTCGAGTTGAGGAGTCAGGCCATGAAGGCGATCACGAAGTTGTTGGCAGGCGGCGTCGCGATTGCCGCGCTGGCCGGCGCCGCACCCGCGGCGGCGCAATATTATCCGGGTTACGGCAGTCCGTACGCGCCGACCGCACCCTATGCCCCGGGCGTTCCGTACGGCATGAACCCCTATTCGCCGGGCGTGAACCGGCAGGCGGTCATCAGCCAGTGCGCCAACGCCGTCCAGGCGCGGCTCGGCGGCGGCTTCGGCCAGTACGGCTACAATCAGCAGTACGGCTACGGCGGGGCCTACGGGCAGCAATATGGCTACGGGCAGGCGCAGGGCTATGGCGGCGGCCGGGTGCTCGGCATCAGCCGGGTCGAGCAGCGCGAAAATGGCGGCCTGGTGGTCCGCGGAGTCGCGAGCAGCGGCCGCTATGGCGGTTACGCCTACGGTTACGGCCAGGCGCAGGCGCAGCCCGACCTGGTGTGGAGCTGCCGCACCGACTTCCGCGGCGCGATCGTCGACATCGACGTCAATGCCGCGCAGCGGACCTACGGCGGTTCGTACCAGAATGACGGCTACACGCCGTGGACGGAGGATTATTCCCAGTACGGCTACCAGCGCTACTAGCGCTCGCGGCCGACGCCTCGCCAGGGGCAGCGGGACAGACGGGTACGGTCCGTCGGTCCGGGCCCCTGGCGGGCGGATCCTCGCCTTAGGCCGCGGGGGCTTGCGCCGGCGCTTTGGCCGGAGGTGCCACCGTCAGGTACGGCTGTGGTGCCATTTCCTTGCTCGACGGCCCCGGCACCACGTGCGGCGAGGGCGGGAGCGATTTGAGATAAGCGGCCAGCGCCGCCGCGTCCTCGTCCGTCAGGTGCGAATATGCGTGCCAGGGCATGGCCGGCGACAGGATGCGGCCATCCGGCCGGCGGCCGGTACGAACCGCGGTGACGATGTCCCGTTCGCTCCACTTGCCGATGCCGGCGTCGGGATGCGGGGTGAGATTGGGCGGGTAGAAGACGCCCATTCCCGGAACTTCGAAGCCGATCGTCCCGCCCTGGAGATGACCTTCCTCCGGCTTGGGACTGAACGAGCCGATGTTGTGGCAGCCGCTGCAGTCCATGATCGAAGCGAGATACTGGCCGCGTTCGACGGATAGCTTGGCGATGGCACCCGGGTTTGCATCGGCCTGTGCGGAATCCGGGCCGGCACGGTTGCAGGCGCCGGTGAGAAGAAGCGCGGACAGGATGGCGAGATTGCGCGAGATCATCAGCGTTCCCCCTGCGAGTCGATCGGTCGGGCAGCGCCATTGCTGCCCAAAGCACGGCCCGACTTCAAGTGCCGTCGGGCTGCTGCTCGCGGCCACGCAACTTTACTCTCGCGCGAGAAGCTCTATCCGCGCGCCATGACGGTCCAGCCTACCCACTCCATCCTCGTCGTCGACTTCGGAAGCCAGGTCACGCAGCTGATCGCGCGGCGGGTGCGCGAGGCGGGGGTCTATTGCGAGATCGCGCCGTTCAACGCGGCCGCGGAAGCGTTCGAGCGGCTCCAGCCGAAGGGAGTCATCTTCTCGGGCGGGCCGGCGTCGGTGATGGAAGCGGAGAGCCCGCGCGCGCCGCAGCTGCTGTTCGACAGCGGCGTTCCGCTGCTCGGCATCTGCTACGGCCAGCAGACGCTTCACCAGCAGCTCGGCGGCACGGTCGTCTCCTCCGACCAGCGCGAGTTCGGCCGCGCGTTCATCGAGATCGTCGCGCCGAGCGCCTTGTTCGATGGCTTGTGGGAGGTCGGCGAGAAGCACCAGGTGTGGATGAGCCACGGCGACCGGGTGGAGACGCTCGCGCCGGGGTTCGAGGTCGTTGCCGCGTCCGAAGGCGCGCCGTTCGCCATCGCGACGGACGAAGACGCAAAGCGCTACAGCCTGATGTTCCACCCCGAAGTCGTCCACACGCCCGACGGCGGCAAGCTGCTCGCCAATTTCGTGCGCCACGTGTGCGGCTGCAGCGGCGACTGGACCATGGCCAGCTTCCGCGACGCCAAGATCGCGGACATTCGCGAGCAGGTCGGTGACGGGCGCGTGATTTGCGGGCTCTCGGGCGGGGTCGACAGCGCGGTCGCCGCGGTGCTGATCCACGAAGCGATCGGGGAACAGCTGACCTGCGTATTCGTCGACCACGGCCTGATGCGGCTTGGCGAGGCGGAGCAGGTCGTGAGCCTGTTCCGGGGCAGCTACAACATCCCGCTGGTGCACGTCGATGCGAGCGACGATTTCCTCGGCGGCCTCGCGGGGGTCACGGACCCCGAGAAGAAGCGCAAGTTCATCGGCTCCGAGTTCATCAACGTGTTCGAGGCCGAGGCGACGAAGATCGGCGGCGCCGACTTCCTCGCGCAGGGCACGCTCTACCCCGACGTGATCGAGAGCGTCAGCTTCACCGGCGGACCGTCGGTGACGATCAAGAGCCACCACAATGTCGGCGGTCTGCCCGAGCGGATGAACATGAAGCTGGTCGAACCGCTGCGCGAATTGTTCAAGGACGAGGTTCGGGCGCTCGGGCGCGAGCTCGGGCTGCCCGAAGCCTTCGTCCAGCGCCACCCCTTCCCGGGACCGGGCCTCGCCATCCGGATCCCCGGCGAGGTCACGCGCGAGAAGTGCGACATCCTGAGGAAGGCCGATTCGATCTACCTCGAGGAGATCCGCAACGCCGGCCTGTACGACGCGATCTGGCAGGCGTTCGCGGTGCTGCTGCCGGTGCGCACGGTCGGCGTGATGGGCGATTACCGGACCTACGACTACGTCTGCGCGCTTCGGGCGGTGACCAGCGTCGACGGGATGACGGCCGACATCTATCCCTTCGCGCCCGAGTTCCTGAGCCGCGTCGCGACGCGGATCGTCAACGAAGTCAACGGCATCAACCGCGTCGTCTACGATTATACCTCGAAGCCGCCGGGCACGATCGAGTGGGAATGAGCGGTTAACCGCTAACCTGCTGTTTACCACAGGATTGACGCTGACTGCGCGTTGGGCTGTTCAGGCAGCCGCATATTCAGCGTGGGCGTGGCGACGATGAAGAAGTGGACGATCGCAGCGGCAGCCGTGGCCTTGCTGGCCGGCTGCTCGAGAACACCGGCTCCGCAAATCGCCCAGGCGCCGCACGCGCCCAAGCCGGTCGCCGAGGTGCCGTACCTGTGGACGCTCGGCAACGCACCGAAGGCGCACAAGGACATGGTCGCCGCCTTCGGCCGCGTCGGCCTCAAGCCGGGCGAATATCTGTGGGCGAGCGCGGTCCCCGCCGACGGGGACGCGCGCGTGGTCATCGACCGGCTGACGCAGATGGCCTACGCCTACAAGGGCGAGCGGCTGGTCGGCGCAGCAAGCGTATCGACCGCGAAGAAGGGTCACATCACGCCGCTCGGCGAATGGAAAATCCTCGAGAAAAGACCGTTCTACCGGTCGAAGAAATACGACAACGCGCCGATGCCGTGGATGGAGCGCATCGACGAATATGGAATCGCGATGCACGGCGGCGCGAACCCCGGCTACCCTGCGAGCCACGGCTGCATCCGGATGCCGATGAAATTCGCCGAGAAGCTCTACAAGCTGACCAGGGTCGGGTCCGACGTGATCATCGAGGGCTAGGGCCCTCACCCCCGCTGCTCGCGCCGATCCACCCTCTCCCGCAAGCGGGAGAGGGCTGGAATGCAGGTTCCTTAACGCTGCTTGTTGCCGCGGCCGATGATCGTGTTCGCCGAATTGTTGGTGCCCAGCGTCGCGGCGTCGATCGGGCTCGGCGTGTTAGCGTCGTCGGCGAGCGCGCGCTCGTGCGTCAGCTCGAGCTCGCCGGCGTCGGCGGCGGTCGCCTTCGTTCCGTTGTCGCGTTGCCCGCGGTTCTGGCGCCAGTTGTCGAAATCGCGATGGAACTGCTGTTCGCACTCGCGGCAATATTCCTCGTAATCGCGGTCGAGCTCGCTCATGTGCCGCTCGCGCCAGCTGCGGTAATGGTCGTCCGGGTGGGCGCTGGGGCGGTGCTGGCCTGACCAGTCCTGCGCCTGGCGATTGTAGCTGTCGGCGCGGCCGCGCTGCTCGGGCCAGCGGTCCTGCGGCCAGCGTTGCTCCCGATCTTGTTGCCAGCTGCGCTCGGAGGGATCGTTGCGATCTCCGGCGAACGCGAACCCGCGGCCCACGCCGCGATCATCCCGATCGCGGGCTTCGCGCCAGCCGCGAACTCGATTGTCGTCGCCGCGCTGCATTCGGCCGCGATCGCTGTCGCTTTCGCGGTCGGGGTCGATCTCGCCATGGGTTCCGTAGCCGTCGCCAAGATAGCCGTGCGCCATGTCCAATCCTCCTTTGCTCGTTGAATTTCGGGGCGTTGGCCCTTGCGGGACTCAACGAACGGCACCAGTGTTCGGATGCGCGTCCGGGCGGCGCTCTGCGTGGCTGAACGCAGCCGCAGGTGCGTTCAGCGCGGCGGCTGAGCCGGGAGTTGAAGTGTCGTGAGAAGGCCCGGGCGGTTGTCGTCCAGCAGCAGCTGGCCGCCGTGGAGATGGGCAATCGACTGGACGAGCGCGAGCCCGAGCCCGGCACCTTCGTCGGAGCGGCTGGAATCGAGGCGCCCGAAGCGGCGCAGCGCTTCCTCGCGTCGGTCCTGCGGGATTCCAGGCCCGCGGTCGGCGACCTGGATACGGACGCCTTTGTCGACGGGAATGACGCGAACCACGATTTCCCGGCCTACCGCGCCGTAACGCACTGCATTTTCGAGCAGGTTGCTGAGCGCCTGGGCGAGCAGCTGGCGATGGCCGAACAGCGGAACCGCCGCGTCGGGCCGTTCGAACCGCAGGGTGGCGCCCCTTTCGTCCGCCAGCGGGTCGTACATTTCGGCAAGCTCCGCGGCCAGCTCGCGCACGTCGAACCAGGCGAACTG
This sequence comes from Sphingomonas segetis, assembly GCF_009720245.1. Taxonomy (GTDB): domain Bacteria; phylum Pseudomonadota; class Alphaproteobacteria; order Sphingomonadales; family Sphingomonadaceae; genus Sphingomicrobium; species Sphingomicrobium segetis. The sequence goes on from NZ_WJSQ01000034.1 coordinate 10,211, forward strand.
GTTGCGGCTCGTCAGCGCCTCCGAGCGGCTGATCTCGAGGACGGTCGTGAGAATCCGGATCAGCGCATCGGCATTGCGCACCACGCTGGCCAGCAACTCCTCCTGCTCCGCGGGATCGGTCGCGGAAGCGGCGGCTTGCGCCGCGGCGCGCAGGCGGCTTGCCGGGGAGCGCAAATCGTGCGCGAGCGAATCCGTCAGCAGCCGAAGTTCCTCCATCAGCGTGCTGATTCGGTCGAGCATCGCATTGATCTGCTGCCCCAGGCGGTCGAACGAATCGCCCGCGCCCGACAACGGCACGCGCTGGCTGAGGTCGCGGGCGCCGATGCGGTCCGCGACCGCGGAGATATTGGCGATCCGGCGCGACACATAATGGGCGAGCACGACACCGCACAGAAGGCCGAGCAGGGCCGCGACGATCAGCGACAGCAGCAGCGAGCGCTCGAGCGTTGCGCGGAATGCGAGCCCCTCGCCGACGAGGCGGCCGCTGACCAGCCACTGACCGCCGCTCAATCGCCTGAGGACGATCTGCGCCTGGTGTGGGGTCGGTTGACCGCTGAGACGGATGATCGCGTTGCGAAATCCTTCCTGCAGCGCTTCGGCCGGCAGCGGTCCGGCAAGATTGCCCGCGAGCTGCCGTCCGCGGCCGTCGAGCAGCGCGACAGCGGTCTGCGGGTCGGCGTAGGTCAGGGTGTCGGCGATGGCCTGGTCGAGCGCCGGCTTGCCGCCGCTGCGATAGACGTCGGTCAGGACCCTCGACTGCTCGGCGACCTGGCGGTGCAGGCTGGCCACCGCCTCGTCGTGCGTGCGCACGTAGATGAAGCCGATCACCGCCAGGCTCGAGAGCAATGCGAGCAATCCCGCGAGCAGCGCGATCCTGAGGGTAGTCGGCACGCGGTGCCTGTACCGCGTCAAGCGGTCAGCATGTAGCCCGCGCCTCTCACGGTCTGGAGCAGCGGCTTCTCAAAGCCTTCGTCGAGCTTTCGCCGAAGGCGGCTGACATGGACGTCGATGACGTTGGTCCCGGGATCGAAATGATAGTCCCAGACCTGCTCGAGCAGCATGGTCCGGGTGACGACGCGGCCTTCGTTGCGCGCGAAATATTCGAGCAGGAGATATTCGCGCGGTTTGAGGTCGAGCTTGCGCCCGGCGCGTTTCACCGTCCGCGAAAGCGGATCGATCTCGAGATCCCCGACGCTCAGCCGGTGATCGGGCTGGCCGACGCGGGATTCGCGCCTGCGCAGCAGCGCATTCACGCGCGCGTTGAGCTCGGCGAACGAAAAGGGTTTCACGAGATAATCGTCGGAGCCGCATTCGAGTCCCTCGATCCGGTCTCCCACGGAGGCGAGGGCCGAGAGGACCAGGACCGGAGTTTCGATGCCCGCCGCGCGCAGCGCGCGAAGCACGGAGAGGCCGTCGAGGACGGGGAGCATGCGGTCGAGGACGATGAGGTCGAAGCTGCCGTCGGTAGCGCGGAACAGCCCGTCCTGGCCGTTGTCCGCCTGCTCGACGCTGTGCCCTTCCTGCGTGAGCCCTTTCGCGAGGTAGGACGCGGTCTCGCGATCGTCCTCGACCAGCAGAATCTTGCGGCCCATCGCGCTTGGCTCCGTCGCGTTTCGTTCGGTCACCATAGCCGCTCCGCACGGCGCCGGGGAGGGAGTCTGGCCGGAAGCGCCGTGCGGAGGTCCGGTCGAAGCTATTTGGTGGCGGGCGCCGAAGCCTTCTTCCTGGCCGAGGCGGTCTTGTGCATCGCTGTCGCGTGGCTCTTGCCCGCATGATGCTTGCCGGCCGCGTTCCTGATGACGGTCGTCTTCGCCGTCGTGGTATTGCCCTTGGTCGACACCGTCGTGGTCGCCTTTTCGGTCGGCGACTTGGTGGTCACCGTCTTGGTCGAGGGCGACGCTTTCGCCACTGCGATCGCGGGCGTGGCAATCATCGCCAGCGCCGCGATCGAGCTGATCAGTCTTTTCATTCGAGCCTCCTCGTATCGGCGCCCGGGGGCGCCGGTGAGGAGCTGATATGCGGGGGCGAGTCTCCGCGCCGTTTCAGGGCCATTAAAGCTTGTTCATGGGCTGCACTGCCGAACGCTTTGCGTCGAGCCGGGCAGGCGGCTAGGCTCCGGTGAGGGATGATCGCACAGAAGACCCGTTACGCGCTTCGTTCGCTGCTTTTCCTGGCGGAGGAGCAGGGCGGCGCGCCTGTCCAGCTCGCGCGGATCGCGGAGACGCAGCGGGTCCCGCCGAAATATCTCGAGCTCATCATGCTCGACCTCAAGAAGGCCGGGCTGGTGAAGAGCGCGCGCGGCCCGAAGGGCGGCTACAGGCTCTCGCGCCCGCCGGAGCAGATCTCGTTCGGGGAGGTCGTGCGGACGATGGAGGGACCGATCGCGCTGGTTTCCTGCGCAAGCGTCAATTTCTACGCCCCGTGCGGCGATTGCCACGACGAGGCGACCTGCGCCATCCGCCGCGCCTTCACCATCCTTCGCGATCAGAGCACGGCGGTGCTCGACTCGATCTCGCTCGCCCAGGGCGCCGGCTGGGAAGAGCGGCTGGGCGGCGACAAGTAGCGCAGCCGCACTGGCGGCGCCCTCGGCTCGCGACTAGAAGTCGCGCCATGTCGACTTTCACCATGGATACCGGCACCAGCCGCGCCACACCGTCGCCGGTCCCGGGCAAGCGGACGACCGCGCCGTCGATCCGGGCGCGCAAGATCGCCGGCGAGGATGGACTGCGCACCGAGCAGCCGATCGTGATGCTGACCGCCTATACGATGCGCATGGCGCAGCTGCTCGATCCGCACTGCGACATGCTGCTGGTGGGCGACAGCCTGGGGCAGGTGATCTACGGGCTTCCGTCGACCATCCCCGTCACGCTCGAGATGATGTGCGCGCACGGCGCGGCGGTGGTGCGCGGAAGCTGGCACGCGCTGGTCGCGGTCGACATGCCGTTCGGAAGCTACGAGGCTTCGCCCGTACAGGCCTTCGAATCCGCCGCGCGGATCATGAAGGAGACCGGATGCGCCGCGGTGAAGCTCGAAGGCGGCGAGGCGATGGCGCCGACGATCGACCTGCTGACCAAGCGCGGCGTGCCGGTCATCGGCCATGTCGGCCTGACCCCGCAGGCGGTGAACGTGCTCGGCGGCTACGGAGCCCGGGGCCGAGAGGAGCATGAGGCCCAAAAGATCATCGCCGATGCCAAGGCGGTCGCCGATGCCGGCGCATTCTGCATCGTCGTCGAAGGCGTGATGGAGCAGATCGCAACCGCGGTGGCGAGGAGCGTCGCGCCGCCGGTGATCGGCATCGGCGCATCGGCCGATTGCGACGGCCAGGTGCTGGTGATCGACGACATGCTCGGAATGTTCGAGCGCACGCCGCGCTTCGTGAAGCGCTACGACGATCTCGCGGCCCGCATCGGCGAAGCCGCGCGCGCCTATGCGGAGGAAGTCCGGGCGCGTACCTTCCCGACGGCCGACCAGACCTACCGGCCGAAGCCGTCGCCCTGAGGAGGGAGGGCGAGGGGCTTTGCCTTTCGCGTCATAGCCGCTAGACGAGCCGCCGCCAGCTTCCGTTCATCCCGGGTGGGGAAGAGGAGCGACCGGCAAGAGGACCCCCGAGTAAAGCGGACTTAAGGAACGTCTTTGGCGCAGCCCCCGGACATCAGCGAAACCTTCATCAAGGAAGTCGACGAGAATCTCCGTCGCGACCGGATGAACGATTTCGTCAAGGACAACGCCGGCTGGCTCGTCGTCGCGCTGATCCTGTTCCTTGCCGCGTCGGGCGGGTTCATCTGGTACCAGCAGCACCGCGTCGCGCTCGCCGAGAAGCATGTCGAGCAGATCGCCGCGATCTACAAGGACATTAGCTCCGGCAACACCGCGAAGGTGCCGCAGCAGCTCGACGATCTGTCGCACAGCTCGAGCGAAGCGGTGCGCGCGACGGCGCTGTTCACGCGCGCCGCGTTCGCGCTACAGCAGAACGACCCGAAGCTCGCGATCGCCACCTACAAGAAGATCGGCGAGGACAGCTCGCTTCCCGACTCCTATCGCAGCGCAGCCCTGCTGCGCCGGACGGCGCTCGAGTTCGACCAGCTCCAGCCGGAGCAGGTCATCGCCAGGCTGAAGCCGCTCACCCAGGCGGGAAATCCGTGGTTCGGTTCAGCCGGCGAGATGACCGCGCTCGCGCTGGTCAAACAGGGCAAGAAGAAGGAAGCGGGGGAGCTGTTCGCGACCATCGCCAAGGACAAGAGCGTCCCGCAGTCGCTTCGCGATCGCGCGATCCAGATCGCCGGAACTCTCGGCGCCGACGCCAGCGCCGCCCTCGGACCACAGGCCCAGTAGGACAAGAATGATCAGATCCAGGAACATTCGCATCGCGCTGCTGATCGCGGCCGCGCTCGCGTCGAGCGGCTGCGGGATCTTCAAGAAGGGCAAGGTCAAGACCCCGGTGCTCGGGGAACGCATCGCCGTGCTCACCTCGGAGAACGATGCGCAGATCGACCCGGCGACCCAAGCGCTGCCGTTCAACCTTCCCGCGCCGGTCGAGAATGCGGCATGGGCGGAATCGGGCGGCAATGCGAGCAACTCGATGGGCCATCTCGCGCTCGGCAGGGCGCTCGCGCCGGCGTTTACCGTCCAGGCGGGGCGCGGCAGCAGCCTGACCGCGCGGCTCGCCGCGCCTCCGATCGTCGCCAACGGCCGCGTCTACACGATCGATACGCTCGGCGCGGTGCGTGCCTTCGATGCCCGCACGGGGTCGCAGATCTGGGCGAGCCAGACGCCCGACATCAAGGGCAATGAAGCGTCGCTTTACGGCGGCGGGATCGCTTACGACAACGGCCGGATCTTCGCCAGCAACGGCCTCGGCTATGTCGCCGCGCTGAGCGAGCAGAACGGCGGCATCCTGTGGCAGGTCCGGCCCGGCGGGCCGCTGCGCGGCGCGCCGACCGTGTCCAACGGAGCGGTCTACGTCATCAGCCAGGATAACCAGATATATTCGCTCAAGGCGGAGGACGGGTCGACCAACTGGTCGCAGCCCGCTTCGCTCGAGATTGCCGGGATCTTCGGCGCGGCGTCGCCGGCCGTCGGGCAGGGCACCGTGGTCGCCGGCTTTTCGTCGGGTGAGCTTAACGCCTACCGCTACGAGAACGGCCGGCAGGTGTGGCAGGATCAGCTGCAGCGCACCAGCATCCGCACCAGCGTCTCGTCGCTGTCCGACATCGACGCCGACCCGGTCATCGACAACGGCCAGGTGTTCGCGATCGGCGCCGGCGGGCGCATGGTCGCGCTCGATCTCAATTCGGGCCAGCGGCTGTGGGAGCTCAACATCGCCGGAATCGCGACCCCGTGGGTCGCCGGCGACTGGGTGTTCGTGGTGACCAGCGAGGCCAGGCTGCTGTGCATCTACCGCCAGAACGGCCACATCCGCTGGATCAACCAATTGCCGCAGTTCGAAAAGCCCAAGGCGAAGAAGGGCGACATCGAATATTCGGGACCGGTGCTCGCCGGTAACCGGCTGATCCTAACCTCCGCGAGTGGACAGGTCATCCAGGTCGACCCGGCAACGGGCAATTTCCAATCCCAGTTCAGCGTCGGAGACCGTGTCAGCCTGCCGCCGGTGGTCGCGGGCTCGACTTTGTACGTGCTCGACGACGCGGCGAAGCTGCACGCTTATCGGTGATGGCTGTACTCCTGCGAAGGCAGGAGCCCAGCCTCTTTCTTCTTTAGGGCTGGACCCCTGCCTTCGCAGGGGTACAGGGCGTTCATGCCTCTTCCGACCGTCGCGATCGTCGGCCGGCCCAACGTCGGCAAATCGACCCTGTTCAACCGCCTCGTCGGCAAGCGCCTGGCGCTGGTCGACGACCGTCCCGGCGTGACCCGTGACCGGCGCGAAGGCGAGGCGCGGCTGCTCGGGCTGGACTTCCGGGTGATCGACACCGCCGGCTTCGAGGACGAGGACCCGCACTCGCTCCCGGGGCGCATGCGCGCCCAGACCGAGGCCGCGGTCCGCGATGCCGACGCGGCCCTGTTCCTGGTCGATGCGCGCGAGGGCCTGACCCCGCTCGACGAGGAAATCGGGCGCTGGCTCCGGGCGGAGAGCACGCCCGTCATCCTGGTCGCGAACAAGGCCGAGGGCCGCGCCGCCGAAAGCGGGATCTTCGAGGCCTTCCGACTCGGCCTCGGCGACCCGATCGCGCTCAGTGCCGAGCATGGCGAGGGCGTCGCAGACCTGTTCGAAGCGCTTCGGCCCCACGTAGAGCGAGGGACAGTCCCCGAAAAAGAAGAGAGTGCCCCCGACGATGGCCCACTGAAGCTCGCGATCGTCGGGCGGCCCAACGCGGGCAAGTCGACTTTGGTCAACACCATGCTTGGGCAGGAGCGAATGATCACCGGCCCGGAGGCCGGGATCACCCGCGATTCGATCAGCCTCGACTGGGAATGGGAGGGCAGGGCCGTCCGCCTCGTCGACACCGCGGGGCTCAGGAAACGAGCGAAAATCGACGACAAGCTCGAGCATCTTTCCGCCGCGGACACCAAGCGCGCGCTCGATTATGCCGAGGTCGTCGTCCTTCTGCTCGACGCCACGCGCGGCCTGGAATCGCAGGACCTCAGGATCGCCAGCCAGGTCATCGAGGAAGGGCGCGCGCTGATCATCGCCGTCAACAAGTGGGACGTTGCCGAACATGCTTCGTCGCTATTCAACGGCATCAAGGAGGCGCTCAGCGAGGGGCTGGCGCAGCTTCGCGACGTGCCTTTGCTCACGGTTTCGGCGAAGACCGGCAAGGGGATCGATACGATCCTCAAGGTCGCGTTCGAGCTTCGGGACGCCTGGAGTAGCCGCGTTTCGACCGGCGAGCTCAACCGCTGGTTCGAGGCTGCGATCGAAGCGAACCCGCCGCCCGCGCCCAAGGGCAAGCGGATCAAGCTGCGCTACATCACCCAGGTGAAGACGCGCCCGCCGAGCTTCGTCGTGTTCGGCAACCGGCTCGAGGAGCTGCCGGAAAGCTACCGCCGCTACCTCCTCAATGCGATGCGGCGCGACCTCGGCCTCGGCCCTGTGCCGCTCCGTCTCGATTTCCGCGGCCGCAGCAATCCCTTCGACCGCGCCAGAGATCAGGGGCGCCGCTAAGGAGAATTTTACACTTTCGGACCTATTCGGGAACGTGGGACCACCGCCGGAGGCAACCGGCGCTCGAGGAGCTTGGAGTGACCGACGAGGCGCGGGACATCGTCGACTGGGCGCACTTCGAGAAGAGCCGCTCCGAGCTCGGGCCGGGCTTCATTCGGATCCTCAGCTATTTCAAGGAAGACGGCGTCAAGTCGATCTCTCAGATCGAAATGGCGATGCACCAGCAGAATGCGGCGGCGCTGGTGATCCCGGCGCATACGCTGAAAGGCGAGGCCCGCCAGCTCGGCGCCGAGCCGCTGGCGAAGATCGCCGAGCTGATCGAGTCAACCGCGCGATTCTGCATCGAGACTCACCGCTTCCCCGACGAACTGGTGCCTGAAGTCGTCGAGCTTCGGCGGCTGTTCGATCAGACGATCGAGCTGTTCGACAAGGCCACCAACCCGCTCATGACCCGCGCCGCGCCCGGCGGTTTCGGCCGCAAAATCAACAACCAGGGCTTCGGGCGGATTTAGCTTCTCCTAGCAGTCACGGGCTAGCACGATTGGCGGAGGGCCCGGCCCCTCCATCATTCACTCTGCGGTGAATGGTCCCCCTCCCCATTGGTTCGCAACAGGAGGAGCCGAAGTTACTCTCCCGCTTCCTCGCTCTGGAGCTGGACGTAATTCTGGATGCCCATCCGGGCGATCAGCTCGAACTGCGTCTCGAGCATGTCGACGTGATGCTCCTCGGTCGCGAGGACGTCGGTGAACAGGTCACGGCTGACGAAGTCGTTGACGCTCTCGCAATAGCGCGCGCCCTCGCGGTACATGGCCACGGCTTCGAGCTCCGCCTCCAGGTCCGCCTTCAGGATTTCCTCGACATTCTCGCCGATGCGCAGCCGGCCGAGCGCCTGGAAGTTGGGCAGGCCGTCGAGGAACAGAATTCGCTCCGCGAATCGGTCGGCGTGCTTCATCTCGTCGATGGATTCGCCGCGCTCGAACTCGGCGAGCTTCTTCACGCCCCAATTGTCGAGCATCCTGTAATGGAGCCAATACTGGTTGATCGCGGTCAGCTCGGCCTTCAACGCCTCGTTGAGCAGCTCGATTACCTTGGGATCGCCCTTCATGCCGGTCTCCGTCGCGTCGCGGAGAGGCCATGCGTCGCGCGGGGCGGCCAGGTCAAGTCAGGCGACGGCGCGCAGCTTCGGGCGCTTCGCGAGCTCTTCGTCGATCAGCTCCTGCGCATAATCGAGACAGCAGCAGCACTGCGGCTCGCAATCGAGGGTGGCGTAGGCGCGCTCGGGCGTGGTGGCTCCGGCTCGAGCGGCATCGCGAACTTCGCCTTCAGTGATCCGGTTGCAGTTGCACACGATCATGTGCGCCTATGTAGCGCTAATGCGAAACAATCGCAACTACGCAAGATTGCGTAGTCTTTCGCTCAGCACTCCGGTGTCGGCTCGCTTCCCATCAGCCTGGGGAAGAAGCCTTCGTGCGCGGTGCGGAGATCGGCGAGGCTCGCGCTGAATCCCGGGCCTTCGACGGCAGCGCCGCCGGTTTCTCCGACGCGGGCGGTGAAGATGTTCGAAGCGCTCGCCCGCGCGGCGACGGTGTCGGGGTCGCTCGTGGTCACGAGGATTCGGCCCTGGTCTTCGCCGAATACGATTGCCGCGGGATTGGCCGCGGTCGGGAGATTCAGGCGCGCGCCGATCGATCCGGCAAGCGCCATTTCGGCGATCGCGACGAGCGCCCCGCCGTCGGAAATGTCGTGGACGGCCGACACCAGTCCTGCGGCGATCAGCTGGCGGACAAGCTCGCCGAGCCGCCGCTCGCCCGCGAGATCGACCGCCGGCGGTTCGCCCTCCCTGCGGCCGTGGCAGACCTCAAGCCACAGCGACTGGCCGACGTGCCCCGTCGAATGGCCGAGCAGAAGCAGCGCTTCGCCTTCGCGCTTGAACGCGATCGTGGCGCTCTTCTGCCAATCGTCGAGGAGGCCGACGCCGCCGATCGCCGGCGTCGGAAGGATCGCGAGGCTGCTGCCGTCCTCGCTCTTCGTCTCGTTGTAGAGCGAGACGTTGCCGCTCACGACCGGGAAGTCGAGCGCCCGGCAGGCTTCGGCCATGCCCTTGAGGCAGCCGACGAACTGGCCCATGATCTCGGGCCGCTGCGGGTTGCCGAAGTTGAGGCAGTTGGTGATGGCGAGCGGCTTCGCGCCGACGGCGCAGAGATTGCGCCAGGCTTCGGCAACCGCCTGCTTGCCGCCCTCGACCGGATCGGCGTAGCAATAGCGCGGCGTGCAATCCGTGGTCATCGCCAACGCCTTGTTCGACCCGTGCACCCGCACGACCGCCGCGTCGCCGCCGGGGCGCTGCACGGTGTCGGCGCCGACCTGCTGGTCATACTGCTCCCAGATCCAGCGGCGGCTCGCGAGGTTCGGCGAGCCCATCAGCTTGATCAAATCCGCCCCGATGTCGGGGCTCTCGGGAATGTCGGTCAGCGGGTCCAGCGCTTTGGGGATGGCGTAGGGCCGTTCGTAGCAGGGCGCCTCGTCCGCGAGCGGGCCGAGCGGGATGTCGGCGACCGTTTCGCCGTTCCACACCAGCTCCATCCGGCCGCTGTCGGTGACCTCGCCGATGACGGCGAAGTCGAGCTCCCACTTGCGGAAAATCGCCTCGGCCTCGCCCTCGCGGCCGGGCTTGAGCACCATCAGCATCCGCTCCTGGCTTTCCGAGAGCATCATCTCGTACGGGGTCATGCCGGTTTCGCGGCAGGGCACCTGGTTCATGTCGAGCCGGATTCCGACGCCGCCCTTGCTCGCCATTTCGACGCTCGACGAGGTGAGGCCGGCCGCGCCCATGTCCTGGATCGCGACGATCGCGTCCGATGCCATCAGCTCGAGGCAGGCCTCGATCAGCAGTTTCTCGGTGAACGGGTCGCCGACCTGCACCGTCGGGCGCTTCTCCTCGCTGTCTTCGGAGAAGTCGGTCGAGGCCATGGTCGCGCCGTGGATTCCGTCGCGGCCGGTCTTCGACCCGACATAGACCACCGAATTGCCGATCCCCGCCGCGGCCGAATAGAAAATCTTGTCCGTCCTGGCGACGCCGACGGTCATGGCGTTGACGAGGATATTGCCGTCGTACGCGGCGTCGAAATCGACCTCGCCGCCGACGGTGGGGACTCCAACGCAATTGCCGTAGCCGCCAATGCCCGCGACCACGCCCGCGACCAGGTGCCGGGTCTTGGGATGGTCGTGTGATCCGAAGCGCAGCGCGTTGAGGTTCGCGATCGGCCGTGCGCCCATGGTGAACACGTCGCGCAGGATCCCGCCCACGCCGGTCGCCGCGCCCTGGTAGGGCTCGATGTAGCTCGGGTGGTTGTGGCTCTCCATCTTGAAGATCGCCGCGTCGCCGTCGCCGATGTCGATCACCCCGGCATTCTCGCCAGGCCCGCAGATCACCCACGGCGCCTCGGTCGGCAGGGTCTTCAAATGGACGCGCGAGCTCTTGTAGCTGCAATGCTCGGACCACATGACGGAGAAGATGCCGAGCTCCACGAGGTTCGGCTCGCGCCCGAGCGCCTTGAGGATGCGGTCATATTCCTCGTCGCTGAGCCCATGCTCGGCGACGATTTCCGGGGTGATGGGGGAAGCTTCGAGCACGTCCATGCGCGGCGCCTTAGCGGTGGCGGTGGAGGCCGTCACGCGAGTAAATCGCGTGACGTCGGACCTGTCGCGCTGTGCGCAGGCCGTCCGCGCCTCGCCGGCTCTACGCGCTCCTCCGGCGACGCTTCGCATCGGCGTCGCTGCGCTCGGCGGCTCAAATGTCGTGCCGAATGAACTTCTCGCCCGAGAAGACGAAGGTCTGCGGGCGGCCGTCGATCACATCGCCGAACGAGGCGCGCTCGGGCGACCAGCGTTCGGAACCGACACGCCACAGATTCTCGCCGATCTTTTCCATCGGCACCTCGGTGCCGAGCCACAGCCGGCCGCCGCGCTCGACGACATGCATCATCCCGAGCCACGGGCTGTCGTTGACGTAGCGCCCGGCGAGCCTGCCGAGCGCCGGGTCGGACGCCGGCAGCTGCGCCATGCTTCCGGCGCGGACGTAGCTCGCCGGGCCCCAGCTCGCCGCGGCGACGTTGCCGCCCCTGCGCTCGAACATCAGGCTGAAGGCGCGGAAGGAGCGGTGGGTGGTACGGAAAATGTCGCCGCCCCACGGCTGCAGTGCCGCCGCCTCGCCGTTGGCGACGAGAGTCAGCGGGCTTCCGCTCCTGACCTCGAACGAGCCCATCGGGCCCGTATACGTGCCGAGATAGGCCGCGGCACCCGCGAACGGCCGCTCGAGCGGGGGCGGAGCAGGAAGGGGCCGGCCGGCAGCAGCGTCGGTCAGCGCATCGACCGCGAACTGCGTCAGCAGCCGCGGCCGGTACTCGGAGAAGGCGTCGAGCGTCGAGCTGGCGAACGCGCCGACGCCGCTCGCGACATCGACGTGGAAGGACGAGGTGAAGCTCACCATTCCGCCGGTGTGGTGGAGGTAGGCGCGGGTGCCGCGGCCACCGACATGCATGATGCCGTTGCCGTAGCTCATGCCGCGGGTGTCGCTTGGCACGGCGTGGGTGGCGTAGGCCTGCGCGGCCTGCGCCGGCAGGCCCATTCCGCCGCGGCCC
>NZ_WJSQ01000035.1 GCF_009720245.1 Sphingomonas segetis
GCCCGCGGTCGCAAGCACCGGCGCACTGGCAAGGCCCGGCAGGCGGCGAACGCGCGAGCGGAGCGCGAGATCGGTGCCGCGCGGCCACAGCAAGTGCGCGAGCACCGTAAGGATCACCGCGAAACAGGTCCAATAGAGGCGGAACACCGCCGCGCCCACCCAGAAGGTGCCCGATCCGACGAAATCGCTGAGCGGAACCTGCGGCGTGCGCCCGTAATTATAGAGCGGGTCGCCGTAGCCCATGTTGTTGAGGAAGATCCCTGCGACGAACCACACGAACAGGATGCCCCAGCCGATATATTTGTTCGGGCTGAGCACCTGCACAATCACGGCAAGCACCGCGAACTGCAGCGCGTCGATCGCCACCGGAATGATGAACGTGGTGGCAAATTGGCCAAGGCCGAGGCTGCGGGCGCCTTCGGTGAGCTCGTAGACGATGCCGGTCAGCGCTGCCGCGACATTGACGAACAGCAGCACGAGGAAGATCGCGAGGATCTTCGGGACCGTCATGACCCAGCTTGGAACCGCGGTCGAATCGATCAGCTCGTTCAACTTGCGGTCGCGCTCGCGCCACACGAGCTCGCCGCCGAAAAAGGCGGCAATCATCAGCAGGAACAAGCTCGACCCGCCCTCGACCCCCTGAATCGTGGCGGAAACCGTCGGGTGGTCGGACGTGCCATATTGCGATGGCGACAGCCACAACATGACTCCGGTGAACGTCACCGACAGCAGCAGCAGGACGATCAGGCCAGGGCTGGTCAGCACCTGTCGAACCTCGACCCGCACCCGCGTCATGAACTGCGCCGCGCGCGACGGCCGAAGATCGCGTGCCGTGACCTCTCCGCCGCCCAGCTCGGGCGCGACCGCCGCGAGCTTCGCTTCGCGGTCCTGCGCCTTCGCAAGCTTGCGAAGCCGGCGCCGCGACGGCGCTCGCTCGATCATCGAGAAGCGCCAGAAGGTCAGTCCGAGGAACAGGATTGCGAGGACGAGCGCCCAAACGCGGTTGAACAGGACGGCGCCGGAAAGGTCGATCAGGCGGCTGTTGAGCTCGCTTTGGGTCCAGTAGCGGGTCGCTTGCTCGACCGCGCCGGTGCCCAGCGGCTCCCACCTCGCCACCGCATCGCGATATTCGATCTTCTGTCCGAGGATGCTGGTGATGACGAGATAGCCCATCACCAGCACGATTGCGCCGATGTAGGCTGCCATCATCGAGCGCAGCAGCGTCGCGAGCGTGAACAGGACCGCGCACAGGAGGAAGATGTTCGGGAGGGCGAAGATCAGGAACGGCCAGGCGTAGTAGGAGAAGACCTGCGGTCCGATGGTCTCCGGATCGACCCACGGCATGAGCGAGCCAACGAGCAATCCGAGCGGCAGCGCGAGATAGCCGAGCCACGCGATGAGCAGCCCGCCGATGAAGCGGCCGGAGATGATCTGATGCGGCGTGACCGAGGTCGCGCGGACGATCGGCGAAAAGCCGCTGGAGTCGTCGCGGATGATGGCGTTGGCGACGAAGGCGGTGACGACGAACACGTAGAAGAGCGAGAAGACCGCGGTTGCTACGGCGATCGCATTGGCCGCATTCTGGTGAACGCCGCCAGGCGTGCCGATGCTGACGTTCGCGCTTGCGGTGAGGCCGAAGCCCAACAGGAAGAAAATCGCGGAGGCGACCCAGAAAACCGGGTTGCGCAGCTGGTAGCGGACCTCGAACCGCGCGATTCCGAAGATCATGTCGAATCTCTCCTCAGGCCGCGCGGCGCAGCGTGGAGAGGGTCGAGAAATAGACGTCCTCGAGCCCGCCCTCGACCGGCTCGAAGCCCTGCGGCTGCTCGTCGGCGAGCACGTGGATGACCGAATTGCCGGCGAACAGGCGGGTCGAGATGACGTCGTAACGGGACTGGTAATCCTCGAGGTCGTCGCGGCCGATGACCTTCTTCCAGATCCTGCCGCGGGTGGCGGCGATGAGGTCGTCGGGCTTGCCTTCGAGCTGGAGCCGGCCGTTGGCGAGGACGGCCATGCGCGGGCAGAGGTCGGCGACGTCGTCGACGATGTGGGTGGAGAGGATCACGACGACATTGTCGCCGATCTCGGCAAGCAGGTTGAGGAAGCGGTTGCGCTCCTCGGGATCGAGGCCGGCGGTGGGTTCGTCGACGATGATCAGCTCGGGGTTGCCGATCAGCGCCTGGGCGATCCCGAAGCGCTGGCGCATGCCGCCGGAGAAGCCCGCGATCGACTTGTTGCGCACATTCCACAAGTTGGTCTGCTGGAGCAGGGTCTCGACGACTGCCTTGCGCTGCGCGCTGCCGGTGATGCCCTTGAGCACGGCCAGCTGGTCGAGCATCGCGTAGGCCGAGACGCGCGGATAAACGCCGAAGTCCTGCGGAAGATAACCGAGTGTGCGCCGCAGCCGCTCCGGTTCGGCGAGCACGTCCATCTCGCCGAACCGGATCGAGCCGGCGGTCGGCTGCTGCAGCGTCGCCACCGTGCGCATCAGCGTCGACTTGCCGGCGCCATTGGGGCCAAGCAGCCCGTACATCCCGCGCGGGATCGACAGGCTGACGTCCTGCAAGGCCACCGTGCCGTTGGCGTAAGTGTGCGACAGATCAGTGATTTCGAGCATTCGTTCCCCCGAGTTCCCGGCGCTTGATCAAAGGGATAACCGGCGCCGTCAAGTGACGCAGGGGTCTTTTCGACCGGTCGACGAACGGCTGTTCGATTTATGATTCACGCCGCCGCATCGTGCCCGCGCATGGTTGCGCCATGTGGTGCGCAGGAGTTCAGCGAATTGTCTTGAAAACTCGCAAAAGCGATTTTCGTCTGCGCTTCGTAGACTTCTTAGGAAATTCGCCATCTAGAGGTAAAGAAAAACGAAGATGGCTTCGGTGCTTTGACATTACTGAATCTTCATCTATAGTTTGGCCTATGACCGAACGCTTCGACATCGCGCAACGCGAGTTGCACCCCGGCAGCAGCACCGCACGGCATTAAGCCCTGGCGTGCGCCCGGCGCACGAGACCAGGGCTCGCGATGAAGCCGCGCCCCCGAGAGGGCGCTTTCCCGATCAAGGGTCGCGCCGCCGTGCAGGGCATTGCCCTGGCATTGGCCGCGACGCAGCCGAAGAGGTGAATGATGTCGGTCTGGCCCGCACATCTCGAAAACCAGGTGTTGAAGAACGTCGCCGCCGCAGAAACGCGGCTCGCGTCCGCCGACCGCGTGAGATCGCTGATCGCGCGCTATCCAGAAACTTCGCCGGCCCAGAACGCCGAAATTCTCAAGTTCCTTAAGCACGCCCGTTATGTGGAGATGCAGCTTCTTGCCACCGACGAGTCGCTTCGCCGGCAAGTCGAGATCTTCCTGAAGGCGCACAAGCGGCAGCTTCGCTATTCGGCTGGGGACGTCATCACCATCGCAGCGCTCGTCCTTGCGTTTTTCGCTTTCTGTTGGCTGCTTTGGCAGACGATGGGGTCGGCTTGACGAGAATTTGGACGCGATGACTTGAGCTTGATTTCAAACAACCTGGATCCATATCGAACATACCATGTTCAAGCGCACCGACATCCAGCAGCCTGAACTGCACGCCGGCAGCAGCACCGCACGCGCCTAGGCGCCGCCCACGCTCCGATGAGGAGCGCGGGGGAGGCGCCGCTACCGCTGCCGGCCAGGCAGCGATTTTCCAGTCGACGAATTTCGACCGCAGGCCGGTGTGGGCCGCTCGCGGCTGCAGGACCACGGGAGGATGGATTGTCAGATCGTTTCGTCATCGAAGCCGACAAAGGCGTCGTCGGGGTGGCCGTCCGGGCCCCCGGCGGGTTCAGGTTCTTCACGTCGAACCCGCACTTCAAATCGCTCGAGGGAAAGATTTTCCGCCGGGCCCGCGTGCTCCGGTCGCGGGTGGAGGAGCTGGCGCTGCTCAACCGCCGGATGGCGGCGGCGAGGCTCGGCCGGTGAGGGGCGTGGCAATGTTCGAGCGGCTGGGAAATCCGCAGCGAACGCCGGCCGAAATATATTCTTCGGCATGGGCGAAGATGAATGTGGGCGTGGAGTTCGCGGTCCGCGACTGCGACGCCTTCTACTTGAGCATGATCGCGTCGACCATCGATGACGACCTCGCCTCGCTGCTTTTGCTCAAGAAACTGAAGATGGCGCGCAAGCTGAGCGATCCGGTGGGCAGCTCAGAGCATGTTGGGATGAACAGCTATGTCGAATTCCGGTTCGGAGCAGGATCCCGAAGCTTCCGCCAGCTGCTCCATCCGTCGGTCTGCGGGGCGAGCTTTGCCTTGAGCATCGCGTCGCGGCTGGGAGCGGGCGTTGTCGGCCTTCGCGCCGGCCAGGTGCTGCTGTGGCCGGACGAGGAAGGCTGCCTGCGCGAGTTGCACGTCACCGCTGTCGTCAGTGCCAGAAACGGCAAAACGCATCGGGAGAGGGCTGGCGCGATGTGAGACGGTGCGGCGAGAAGCCAGGAAGATCAGCCAATTTTCAAGAGGAGGATTACGTGATTACCCAGACCGACTTGCGCGAGCAGCCGGTTACCCAGGTTCAAGCCAGCCGGTTTGCGTTCCGCGGAGCGTCAGCCGCGCCGGAACCCGCCGGGCGATCAGCGAAGGCCTATGCCGAGGTCGACCTTTCCGGGCGCGCCGGCAAATACGATTTCGACGCCGCGACGGTCGCGATCGTTTCCGGAATCGTCGTCTTCAAGCTGCTTATGCTGAGCGTGCTGATCGTGGCCTTCTAGGCGGCCCGGCCGCGCGGCGTGTCTCGGCTGCCGCGCGGCCTTCCGTCGCGGAGTCAGGCGTTGGGCGGCTTGTCCAGCCCGGCCGGGCTCTTCGTGAAAACCTCGCAACCGCTGTCGGTGATCCCGATCGAATGCTCGAACTGCGCCGACAACGAGCGGTCGCGGGTAACGGCGGTCCAACCGTCGTCGAGCACCTTCACGTCGGGACGGCCGGTGTTGATCATCGGCTCGACCGTGAAGATCATGCCCGGCTTGAGCTCGGGGCCGGTTCCGGGGCGGCCGGCGTGGACCACCTCGGGGCTGTCGTGGAACAGGCGCCCGACGCCATGGCCGCAGAAATCGCGCACCACGCTGTAGCGGCGCGCTTCGGCATGCTGCTGGATCGCATTGGCGATGTCGCCCAGACGGTTGCCCGGCTTCGCCTGCGCGATTCCGAGCATCAGGCATTCGTAGGTCACGTCGACCAGTTTGCGCGCCTTCAGCGGCACGTCGCCGACAAGGTACATGCGGCTGGTGTCGCCGTGCCAGCCGTCGACGATCGGCGTGACGTCGATGTTGACGATGTCTCCGCCCTTGAGCGCGCGCTCGCTCGGGATGCCGTGGCACACGACGTGGTTGATCGAGATGCAGCAGCTCTTGGTATAGCCGCGGTAGCCAAGCGTCGCCGGCACGCCGCCGCCTTCGAGCGTCAGCCGATAGACGATCTCGTCGAGTTCCTGCGTCGTGACGCCGGGCACCACGTGCGGCGCGAGCGCGTCGAGGATGCTCGCAGCGAGCTGACCGGCGCGGCGCATCCCTGCGAACGCCTCCGCTCCGTGCAGCTTGATGACTCCGTTGCGCGATTCGGCGCGGTCGTCGTCGATGGCGACGCTGATATATTCAGTCATGCGCCCAAATTAGTCGGTGCAGGCCGAAATTGCACCCCGCGATCCGCGATCATTTCAGGTATTGGATCGCGTCGACGAGGCGGACGTCCTGCATCATGTCGAGATAGGCGTCGAGATAGCCCTTGTGGGTCGCGCCGACGATAACGAGGACATGCGCGCCGGGCTTGTGCTGGAAGGCGGCGTGAATGTTGGCGGTCATCCTGAGGTTCCGCGTTTCCCACCAGGAGACGTACTCGCGACCGTAGGGCTGGGCGGACGCCACGCGCGCTGCCCTGCCCATGTCTGAAGCGATCGTCGCGCGCTGCGTCTCGGGATCGTTGAGGAAGCGGTAGAAGCCGATCACCTCCGCGGGCGTGTCGAGGTGCGCCTGGAGCTGCTCATATCTCGTGCGTACCGCCGGCGTGGGTTTTGCGTCCCACACGCTCCGCAGCGCCTTGGCATAGGCCAGCCCCTCGGGGCTCTTCTCGTCGAACGCCCAGTCGGCGGTGTGGTCGTCCATCAGGGTCAGCCGCTCGAGCCCGAGGCGCGCCGCGAGCGCGGCGGCGACGTCGATGCTCTCGTTGAGCGGCTTGCCCTTGCGCTCGAGGATCTCGACCATCGCGGCGGTCAGGCCGTCGGCGGCAAGGCGCTCCGCGGGCGCGAGCTGGAGCCATTGGACCTGCGCCGACGGACGATCGTTCGCGGCCAGGAACAGCATCGCCAGGCGCCGCCGCTGCGCGGGCGTCGGCTCATCAGGCCACGAGGCGAGCGTAC
Source organism: Sphingomonas segetis (assembly GCF_009720245.1). GTDB lineage: Bacteria > Pseudomonadota > Alphaproteobacteria > Sphingomonadales > Sphingomonadaceae > Sphingomicrobium > Sphingomicrobium segetis. The sequence goes on from NZ_WJSQ01000035.1 coordinate 6,370, forward strand.
GGTCGATCTCGCCCAGCGCCTGGTCGACGTTCAGGCCGGTCGCCTTCTCAACCTCGTCGGTGTCCCAGCAATAGCCGTCCCACGCATCGCCATGTTGCGATTTGAAGCGCTTCAAAGTCTCGCACTGCTCGCCCGAGATATTCTCGATCGCGATCACGTCCGGCCTGAACGCGGCGAACCGATCGAGCAGCGGGGCGAGCAGCTTGGGGTCGAGCTTCTTCGGGAGCTGCGACAGATGCGGGCTGCCGAGCACGAGCACCTGCGCGGGTGCGCCGGCGAGCTCGCGCTTGTGGCTCCGCGGGTCGAATGCCGGCGTTGCAACGGTCAAAGTCTGGGCTGCCGCGAGCGCGAACAAGGGAAACAGCATCGGCACGATCTCTTTCAAGGCAAACGTGGCTACATATGTAGCGCTGTATTACGCAGGTAGCGCAGCTGCAAGCCTGTTGCGCTCGGGAAGGAGCGGTTTAGGGCATCGGCCATGGTACCTGATCGCACCTGGACCGCGGCGCTGGTGGTGATCGGCGACGAGATCCTCTCGGGCCGGACCCAGGATAGGAATGTCGCCCAGCTGGCGACCTGGCTCAACGACCAGGGTGTCAGGCTCGTCGAAGTGAGGGTGGTGCCCGACGATATGGACCGCATCGGCGAGGCAGTGAACGCGCTCCGCACGAGACACGATTACCTGTTCACGACGGGCGGCATCGGGCCGACGCACGATGACATCACGGTCGATGCGATCGCGGCCGCATTAGGCGTGCCGGTCATCGTCCACCCGGAGGCGCGAGCGATCCTCGAGGCTTATTATCGCGGCCGCCCCGGCGGCCTGACCGACGCGCGGTTGCGCATGGCGCGGACGCCCGAGGGTGCCGAGCTGCTCGACAACCGATATTCGGGCGCGCCGGGGATCAGGGTCGGGAACATCTACATCCTCGCCGGCGTGCCGGCGATCGCCGCGAGCATGATCGAGTCGCTGGCGGGCAAGCTCGAGGGCGGTCGGCCGGTGGTGTCGGTGACCATCGGCGCGCGGGCCGCGGAAAGCGACGTCGCCGACCTGCTGCGCGAGACCGAAGCCGCGCACCCGGGCGTCGCGATCGGCAGCTATCCCTTCTTCCGCGATGGCGGCCACGGCGCCAATTTCGTCATCCGCTCCGAAGACGGAGATTTGGCGCGGGCGACGGGGCAGGAGCTTGCCCAACGGCTGAGAGCGGCAGGCTACGAGCCGGTGGACGGCGGCATTTAGCCTGTCAACAATTTAATTTGCCGATTTTCCGGAAAGATGAAACACCTGCGCGGTTCATGAAAGGGGGCTTCTCATGAAGAGATTTGTTGCGCTTTTGTGTGGTTCGGTAGCGTTCGCTCCGGCTGTTGCCGCGGCTCCGCCCGCACAGCCTGCGGTGCCACCGGCGAAGCCAGTGACCGAGACCATCTTCGGCCAAAGCATCACCGACCAGTTCCGCTATTTCGAGCAGCAAGACGCCGCAGTCACCGACTGGATGAAGGCCGAAGGCCGCTATGCGCGGTCGGTCCTCGACGCGCTTCCGCAGCATGACGCGATCCTGGCGAAACTCAGCGCGATGACCGGATCGTGGGACGTCGTCGGATCGGTGACGACCGCGGGCGGCGGTCGCACCTTCTACGAACAGCGCAGCGCCGGTTCCGACAATTTCGACCTGATGGTTCGCGACGCCGACGGAACGATCCGCAAGCTCGTCGATGTCTCGGCAATCCGCGCGGCGAACCGCGGGGAACCTTTCGCGATCAATTACTTCACTCCATCAAACGACGGAACGAAGGTCGCGGTGGGGATCTCCGAAGGCGGATCCGAGGACGCGTCGATGTGGGTCTATGATGTCGCCACCGGCGCGAAGATCGCGGGCCCCGTGCCCAATGCCCAGTTTGGCGCGGTCAGCTGGACTGCGGACGACAGCCACATCTTCACGACCCTCATGCAGGGCGTGAAGCCGGGACGCCCCGAGACCGACAAATATCTGAATAGCAAGGCTTATGTGTGGGACCTGAAGGCTGCCCCGACAGCGTTGCTCGGCGTCGGACTGTCGCCCGTCGTGCCATACAAGCCGGAGGAGTTCCCGCTCATTGCAACGGCGCCGAACGCACCGCTCGCGCTCGCAATCAACGCCAACGGCGTGCAGAACGAGATTGCGCTGTGGACCGCGCCTGTCGCGGATGCGCTCACCGCCGGCGCGCCGTGGCAGCCGCTCGTGAAGCGCGACGACGACGTCACCAACGTGGTGCAGGCCGGAAGCCGCATCTTCCTGCTCAGCCACAAAGATGCGCCGACCTTCAAGGTGCTGGCGCTGAATGCAGGCGAGCCGTTGAGCGCCGCGAAGGAAATGATTGCTCCTCGCGCCGATCGCCTCATCGAATCGATCGCCGCGGCGTCGGACGGGCTCTACGTGCGCGTTCGCCACGGCGTTTACTCGGAGCTGGTGAAGGTCCCGCTGGAGGGCGGCCCAGAGCAGGCGATCGCGCTGCCATTCAAAGGCTCGATCAACGAGCTTTCGGCAGACCCGCGCTTGCCGGGGGTCAAGCTGGTGCTGGACAGCTGGACGGTGCCGCAGCGCAACCTCGCCTACGATCCGGGCAAGGGCTTCTCGGACCTGGGGCTGGGCAGCGCTCCCAAGGGCTTCGATCCCGGCCTTTATGAGGCGCTCGACCTCAAAGCGAAAGCGAAGGACGGAGTCGAGGTGCCGTTGAGCTTCGTTACCGCCAAGGATGCGAAACATCCGCGCCCGGTGATGCTGATGGCCTATGGCTCCTACGGCATCTCGAACTTCCCGGCGTTTGGAACGCGGACGATGGCAACGCTCCCGAACGGCATCGATTACGCCATCTGCCACGTACGGGGCGGCGGCGAGCTCGGCGAAGCGTGGCGCCTTGGCGGCAAGGACGCGAACAAGCCGAACACCTGGCGAGACCTGATCGCATGCAGCGAGCGGCTGATTGCGAGCGGCTACACGACCAAGGACAAGCTGTTCATCATCGGCGGGTCCGCCGGCGGCATTACCATGGGCCGCGCCATGGAGGAGCGGCCGGACCTTTTCGCCGGCGTTTTCGACCTCGTCCCGGCAGCTAACATGACCCGCTCCGAGTTCAGCGTCAGTGGGCCCGTGAACATCCCGGAGTTCGGCACTATCAGCAACGAGCAAGGCTTCAAGAACCTGTTGGCGATGGACACCATCCAGCATGTGAAAGCGGGCGTGAAATACCCGCCGATCATCATCACCACGGGCCTCAACGACCCGCGCGTGTCGAGCTGGGAACCGGCGAAGCTGGCGGCGACCCTGCGCGCGGCGGGCGCGTCTAATCCGGTCCTGTTCCGCGTCGATGAAAAGGCCGGCCATGGCATCGGGTCGACCAAGTCGCAGAACGATGAGCTCTATGCCGACGTCGTGTCGTTCATCCTGGCGCACGCGGGGAACAAGTCATCGGAGGCTGCTGCAGCCCGTTGAGTGCGATCTGACGCGCATGTCGTGATCCGTTCGGATGAGCTGCGCGGGCGACCGGGAACTTGCGGAACGCTTGAGAGCGGCAGGGCAAGATCCGTTGGGCGGAGGAATGTGGGCGCCGCCTTGCAGCGCCTGGCGCGCTCAAGCACTCTCGCGCTGACTGGTCAGGCTGGAGCGGGTAACGGGAATCGAACCCGTGCGTTCAGCTTGGGAAGCTGACAGGCTACCATTACATCATACCCGCATTCCAACAGCGCAGGCCGGAGCGGTCGCCGATTTGGTGGATTTGCGATGCACGGTCAATGCCCGTGCGGGTCGACCGTGATCGATTCGGCGTGGCCGAGACCGAGGCTGTAATCGAGAACGGAAACGTATCTGCACTCCGCTACCATGGTCGCGACCTCCGCCTGATCCGGCGGCGCCAGGTCGGTCAGGTTCGGGTGCCGCCTGGCAAGCAGCATCCAGGCCCGGCTCCTTTCGCGAAGCTCCGTCAGCTCGGACGCCGTGCAGCCGCTATAGACCGCCTTGATGTCGCGCAGTCTCGACGGCTCGTTCGCGACCGCAATCGATACCCGGTTGTCGCGTGCGATATTCTCGAATTTCTGGCTCGTCCGGTAAATGAGAAAGTAGAGGCGGAAGCCTTCGTTGGCATATCCGACCACCGTCGTTTGCGGCCAGCCATCCGCGCGAACGGTCGAGATGCTCATGACACGGTTGGCGTCGAGAATTGCAATCGCTGGTTGTTCCATGGGAGATCCCCTTGGTCAGTATGGATGGCTGGCCCGGAATGGGCTCTAGGGCGAGCGGTGCGGAAAACCCGCCCTGATGTACGCGATCACAGACCACATATCGTCCTTCGACAGGCTGTCCTTGAAGGCAGGCATGTCGGATTCGAACTGGCTGCCACCCTCGGCGATCGACCAGTACATGTACGGCTGAGCTCGGCTCCTGGGAGTATTCGCAAGCCATTCAAGGTCGGCCGGTGCCGGAACCAACGCAAATGCTTCCGGCCCGCTGCCCTGGCCGCTTCGGCCATGGCAGCTCGCGCAATGTCGATCGAATAGCTCAGCCCCACGCCGGAGCTTTTGGCGGGTGTCCGGCTGACGGTCGCGCAAGCTCGAGTATTCGGGCGGGAGCCCATGCATGATGACCTGTTGTTTGCGCGCAATGTTAGCGGCCCATCGCGGCGGACCCTGGTCGTCCTCGCTCATGGCTGCTGTTAGCGGCAGCGCAATCAGTGCAGCAGCGATGAGGTAACGAATCATGTGCATCCTCTCCAAGGACGCACTCATCTTCCAAAAGAATCGCGCCGCCGGCTATGCGGAAATTCCCTTAACCTCGTGAAAGTCCCGGCCGGTCGCCAGCGAGACGCGATCGTCCGTTCCGAATGAGGGCCTTTCCCGGGATCATCACCGTCCTCAACTTCGGTCAATTCTGCGCCGGCCCGGAACTGGGCTGCTCAAGAAGCGTTGCACATCATAAGCACCCTTATTATATTCGCGTGCATGGAAACCCTCCCTTTTGAAATCGGCGAGACGGCGCATGCCTTGCGCAAGGCGTTCGATCGCCTCGCGGTCGGGCTCGGCGTCACGCGCGCCCAGTGGAAGGTGCTGTTCAAGCTCAGCCGACGGCCCGGCCTGCGCCAGGTTGAGCTCGCCGACCTGCTCGAGCTCGAGCCGATCACCCTGTGCCGGATCGTCGACCGGCTCGAAGAGGCGAAGCTGGTCGAGCGGACGCGCGATCCGGACGACCGCCGCGCCTGGCGCCTGCACGTCACGGCGGAAGCGGCGCCGCTCGTCGAAAAGCTTCGCGCGGTGGGCGCCGAACTCGTCAGCGAGGCGTTTGCCGGGATCGACCCCAAGGACATCGAAATCACTCGCAAGGTATTGGCCCAGGCGCGTGAGAATGCCGGCCGCTGTGCAGCAACGAACAGGGCATCGAACCAATGAACAAGATGGCAACGGAACCGCTGACCGGAGCGGAAGCCGCGGAAACCCCGAAGCCGAAGCGGAAGATAAAGCTTCCCAAAGGAATGGGCACGACGCGCGCGATCCTGATGCTGATCGTGCCGGCGCTGCTGCTGATCGGCGGAGGCTATTATTGGCTGATCAGCGGCGACAGCGTGTCGACCGACGATGCCTATGTGAAGCAGGACATCGTGTCCGTCAGCGCCCAGGTGAACGGGCCCATCGCGCAGGTGCTGGTCAAGAACGGCGATCATGTGAAGCGCGGCCAGGTGCTGTTCCGGATCGACCCGCAACCTTACCAGGTCGCGCTCGAGCAGGCGCAGGCCCAGCTCGCCGCCGCTCAGCTCCAGACGACGCAGCTGAGGACCCAGGCGGCGGGGACGGGCGCCGACATCGTCGGGGAGCAGGCGAACCTCGAGATCAAGAAGAACGCGCTGGCGCGGCAGCAGGCGCTGCTGAAGCAGGGCTTCACGACGCGGGCCGACTATGAGGACGCGCTCAACGAGGTGAAGACCGCCGAGCAGGAGGTCGCCGATGCCAAGGCGCGCGCAGCCAACGCGCATGCCGCGCTCGCGCCCGGAGAGCAGCCGCAGATCGCTCAGGCAAAGGCCGCCGTCGACAAGGCCAGGCTCGACCTCGAGCGCACCACCGTCCGCGCGCCGATGGACGGAGTCGTCGAGAATGCCGACAACCTCCAGGTCGGCCAGATGGCGGTGACGGGCCTCGGCATGCTGTCGCTCGTCCACAGCTCGACCGCGTGGGTCGAGGCGAACTTCAAGGAGAAAGATGTCGGCCGAATGGTTCCGGGCCAGCGCGCGAAGATCGAGGTCGACGCTTATCCGGGCCAGGAGTTCGACGCGCACGTCGAGAGCATCGGCGCCGGCACGGGAAGCGAATTTTCGCTGCTTCCGGCGCAGAACGCGAACGGCAATTGGGTCAAGGTGACCCAGCGCGTACCGGTCCGAATCGCGTTCGACGGGACGCCCTCGAAGCCGATGATCGCGGGCCTGTCGGTCAACGCGACCGTCTATTTCGACAAGAGCAGCAAGAAGTAGCGGCGGACCGATGGCCGACACTCCGGCCAATGTCGCGACCCACCCGCTGCCTACGGGCGAGCGGCTGATTGTCACCGTCGGCGTGATGGCGGCGGTGTTGTTGCAGGTGCTCGACACCACCATCGCCAACGTCGCGCTGCCGCACATGCAGGCGAGCCTCAGCGCGACCCAGGACACGATCAACTGGGTACTGACGAGCTATATCGTCGCCTCGGCCATCGCGCTTCCGATCAGCGGCTGGCTCGCCGACAAGGTGGGCAGGAAACGCCTGCTGCTGATCTCGGTTGTGCTGTTCACCATTGCCTCGGTGCTGTGCGCAACCGCGACTTCGCTTGCCGAAATGGTGCTGTTCCGCGCGTTCCAGGGCGTCGGCGGCGCCTTCATCGTCCCGCTCGCGCAGGCGACCCTGTTCGACATCAACCCGCGCGAAAAACACGGGCAGGCAATGGCCCTGTTCGGCGGCGGGGTGATGATCGGGCCGATCCTCGGACCGGTGCTCGGCGGCTGGCTGACCGACAATTACAATTGGCGCTGGGTGTTCCTGGTCAACTTGCCGGTGGGCATCCTGTGCATCCTGATCATGATGCGCTTCATGCCCAAGACCGAGACTCACGAGCGCAAGTTCGACATGTTCGGTTTCGCCTTGCTCGCGATCGCGCTCGGCGCGCTGCAATTCTGCCTCGACCGCGGCGAACAGAACGACTGGTTCTCGAGCTGGGAGACGATCATCGAGGCGGGCTTCGCGATTGGTGCCGCATGGATGTTCACGGTGCACATGGTGACCGCCAAGCACCCCTTGTTCGACCGCATCATGTTCACCGACCGCAATTTCCTGACGAGCATGATATTCATGGTGGTGACCGGCGTGCTTCTGCTCGCCGGGCTCGCGCTGTTGCCGCCGCTTTTGCAGAACATGTACGGCTATTCGGTGCTTCAGTCGGGCTTCCTGACCGCGCCGCGCGGGCTCGGGACCTTGTTCTCGATGCTGATCGCCGGGCGCCTGACGGGCAAGATGGACGCGCGGCTGCTGGTCGGGGTCGGCGTCGTCCTGATGGGCGTGTCGCTCTACATGATGACGGGCTTCGCGATCGACCAGCCGTCGCGGCCGGTGATCGTCAGCGGCGTCGTCCAGGGACTCGGCCTCGGCCTGATCTTCGTGCCGCTTCAGACGCTCGCGTTCGAGACGCTGTCGGCACGCTACAGGACGACCGGGGCAGCGCTTCTCAACCTGTCGCGCAACATCGGCGGGTCGATCGGCATCTCGATCGTCTCGACGCAGCTGGTGCGGATGACTCAGGTCGCCCACGCCGACCTCGCGGCGCAGATCACGCAGAACACCGTCCCGACCGCCAATCCGGAGATCCTGCAGACGGTGGTCCCGGTCGCCGGGCCGGCGGCGCTTGCGTACATCAACGCAATGATCACCAAGCAGGCCTTGTTCATCGCCTATCTCGACGACTTCAAGCTGATGATGATCGTCAGCTTCGCGATCCTGCCGCTGCTCTTCTTCATGAAGCGCGGCAACAAGGTGGGCACTGGCGGCTCTGCGATGGCGATGGATTGACAAACGTCCTCGTCATCCGCGTCACCCCGCGCTCGGCAAGACCGGGGATTGGCGGATGGCGCGCCGCCGCGGACGGACGCGAGGAGCTCGAAATCCGGGTTGCCGAGCCGCCCGCGGAGGGAACAGCGAACGAGGCTGTCGTCAGGCTACTCGCCAAAGCGCTCGGGGTCAGCCGTTCGGAAGTGTCGATCATTGCCGGTCGGACCGGTCGTCACAAGCGGGTGGCGATCCCATTTGATCTCGTTGAAGCCCGCCGCCGGCTCGGCCGGCAAGAGAAAGGGAGAAGCGCATGTTCGGAATAGAGAAGCGTCGGCTTGGCCGCGACGGGCCGGAAGTGTCGGCGATCGGGCTCGGCTGCATGGGCATGAGCGAATTCTACGTCGGCGGGAGCCAGCAAGAGTCGATCGCGACCATCCATCATGCGCTCGACCGCGAAGTCACCTTCCTCGACACGGCGGACATGTACGGCTGGGGTGCGAACGAGGAGCTGGTCGGGCGCGCCATCGCTGGCCGCCGCAACGAGGTGTTCCTCGCGACCAAGTTCGGCAATGTGCGCGGACCCAAGGGCGAGTTCCTCGGCGTTCGCGGCGACCCCGAATATGTGCGCTCGGCCTGCGAGGCGAGCCTCAAGCGGCTGAACGTCGAGACCATCGACCTTTATTACCAGCACCGCGTCGACACGACCGTTCCAATCGAGGACACGGTCGGGGCGATGGCGCGGCTGAAGGACGAAGGAAAGATCCGCTTCCTCGGCCTCTCCGAGGCCGCTCCCAGGACGATCCGTGCGGCCTATGCGACGTCTCCGATCACCGCGGTGCAGACGGAGCTGTCGCTGTGGAGCCGCGACGCCGAGGCCGACGTGCTTCCGACGGTTCGCGAGCTCGGGATCGGCTATGTCGCTTATTCGCCGCTCGGCCGCGGGTTCCTGACCGGGCAGTTTAAATCGCCGGACGATTTCCCCGAGGGCGACTTCCGCAAGTACCACCCGCGTTTCCAGGGCGAGAATTTCCAGAAGAATCTCGATCTCGTCGGCGAGGTCGAGGCGATAGCGAAGGAGAAGGGCTGCACGACGGCCCAGCTCGCGCTTGCCTGGGTCCTCGCGCAGGGCGAGGATATCGTGCCCATCCCCGGCACCAAGTACGTCAAATATCTCGACCAGAACATCGGCGCGCTCGACCTGGAGCTGAGCGACGACGACCTCGAGCGGCTCGACGCGATCCTTCCGCCCGGTGCGGCGGCCGGAGAGCGCTACCATGCGCGCGGCATGGAGACGGTGAACCGCTAGGGCGGGGTCAGATCTGGAGCTGGCTTCCGAGCTCGACCACGCGGTTGGTCGGCAGCTTGAAGAACTCCATCGCGCTTTCGGAGCTCTTGAGCATCCAGGCGAACAGCCTCTCGCGCCACAGCGACATCCCCGGGACCTTCTTCGAAGGGATCAGCTTCTGACGTCCGAGGAAGAAGCTGGTGCTCATCATGTTGAAGGGCTCGCCGCAGGTCTTGATGCGAGAAAGGCCGCGCGGGATATCCACCTCTTCCATGAAGCCGTAGTGGAGGATCGCCTGGTAGAATCCGTGCCCGGCATCGCGCACATCGATGCGATTCTCTTCCGGGACGTGCGGGACTGTCTCCACCTTCACATTGAGGATGAGGACGCGCTGGTGGAGCACCTGGTTGTGCTTGAGATTGTGGAGGAGCGCCGCGGGCACGACGTCGGCCGAGGTCGAGAGAAAAACAGACGTTCCGCGCACCCGATGGACCGATGCCGCAGCCGATTTGATGAAAACGGCGAGCGGCAGAGCGGATTCCGCCAGCCGCGCACGCATCAGCTGGCGGCCCCTGGCCCAGGTTGTGAGCACGGTGAAGCTGACCCCCGCGACGACTAGCGGGAACCAGCCCCCGTCGGGAATCTTCGTAATGTTGGAGGCGAAATAGGTGCCGTCGACGAGGAAAAAGAGCCCGATCGTCGCGGTCGCCAGCAGCCTGTTCCAGCGCCAAACCTGGAAGACGAGAAAGGCGAGCATCACCGTGGTGATCAGCATCGTGCCGGTGACCGCGATGCCGTAAGCGGACGCAAGGCGTCCGGACTCACGGAACCCGACCACGAGCAGCATGACCATGATCATCAGGCCCCAGTTGACGAGCGGAATGTAGATCTGGCCGAGGGCCTTCTCACTGGTATGTTCCGTCCTGAGCCTCGGCAGGAAGCCGAGCTGGATCGCCTGGTGAGTGACCGAAAATGCTCCCGAAATCACCGCCTGGCTGGCGATGATCGTGGCCGCCGTCGCGATCAATACGAGCGGCAGCCGGACCGACTCCGGCGCCATGAGATAAAAGGGGTTGGTCGCCGCGTGCGCATTGCCGAGCAGCAGTGCGCCCTGGCCGAGATAGTTCAGCATGAGGCAGGGATACACCAGGCCCAGCCACGAAAAGCCGATCGCCTTCCGGCCGAAATGGGCCATGTCGGCGTAAAGCGTCTCGGCGCCGGTCACTGCGAGGAATACCGAGCCCATCGCCAGAAATGCCAGCTTCGGATTAGAAACGAAGAATTCCACCGCCCAGTGCGGGCTGAGCGCGCCAATGATTGCCGGGTGCGCCATAATGTTCGTGACGCCCAGTGCGGCGAGCGACGCGAGGTAAACAAGCACCACGGGACCGAACAGGACCCCGACCTTGGCGGTCCCGCGCGATTGCACGAGGAAAAGGGCGATGAGGATGACGATCGAAATCGGAATGACCAGCGGCTGCAGCCCCGCTTCCACGATGGTCAGTCCCTCGACAGCGGACAGGACCGAGATCGCGGGCGTGATCATCGCGTCGCCGTAGAAGAGGCAGGTCGCGAGCACGCCGAGCACCACGAGCGTGGCGGTCCACTTCTTCCCCGCCAAGTTGTGGCAGATCAGCGACAGCAGCGCGAACGAGCCGCCTTCGCCCCTGTTATCGGCGCGCATTGCGACGAACACATATTTGATGGTCACGATGAACATCAGTGACCAGAAGATGAGGCTGAGCACGCCGAAGATGTGGAGCGGGTCCACGGCCATCGGATGTGGGCCGAGGAAGCTTTCCTTCATGGTGTAGAGCGGGGACGTGCCGATGTCGCCGTAGACGACGCCGATCGCGCCAAGCATCAGCTTGGGCAGCTTCTCTTTCGGACCATGACTGACGCCGACAGCCTCGGCGGAGCGGTCAGCATCGATAACAGCGGTAGCCATGCGCGCTAGCTGGGCTTGGCGGCCATAAAGATTCTATGTGGATTTACCCGGCATTCACAGAGGGCCGGCCACTGAATCGGCTCCCGGGCCTTGGCGCGCGGCGTCGGCCGGCGCAATTAACGGCCATGGTGGATGCCATGCCCAGCAGCGCAGTGCGCGATGGTTCACGCCGCTCGATCACCGAGGGGATCCAGGCTTATGCGGGTGCCCTCGCGCTCGTCGCCCTATCCACGCTTTTAGGTCTTTGGGTTGCCCCGCGCTGGGGCACAGCGCCGGTCGACATGTTGTACCTGCCGTCGATCCTGGCGGTGGCTGCGCTTTGGGGACTCGGGCCAGCCGTGGCCGCCGCGATCGCCGCGGCGCTGGCCTACAATTTCTTTTTCACGCAGCCGATCCACACCTTGCGCATCGACCAGGTCACCGACATCGTGACCGTGATCGTGCTGTTCATCGTGGCGCTCGTGACGAGCTGCCTCGCTGCCGGAATTCGAGCGCAAGCCCGGATTGCCGCGGCCCATGCGGCACGCCACGCCACGATCGCGGGCTTTGCCGGACGCCTGCTGTCGTGCAGCGGCGAGGAGGAAATCGCACGCTCGGCATGCGAGGAGCTTCGGCCGGTCTTCGATTGCAATCTGGTCCTGGTGAGCGGCAGTCCGGCGCCGCGGGTCCTCGCCGCCGATCCCGAAGGCAATCGACTGACCCCGAGCGACGTGGCTGCAGCTGCGCTGACCATTAACACCGCGGCGGCCGCCGGACGGGGAACCTCGCGCGCGCAGCCAGCGGAGTGGGTTTTCTACCCGGTTCGATCCGGCGACCACGTGCTCGCCGCATTAGGGCTTGCCCGAGACGATGGAGCGCCGCCGGTCGAGCGAAATCAGCTGCTTCTGCTTTCGGGGCTGCTCGACCAGGTCGCGCTGGCGCTGGAGCGCGCTCTACTCGAGGGGGAGGCGCGAAAGTTCGAAAGCGTTCGAGACCGGGATCGCACCCGTGCGACCTTGCTAGCGTCCATCGCCACCGATGTTCGGCCTCACCTCTCGGTCCTCACTGAAGCTGCGCGTGCGCAGCGCCGATCCGGGTCGAGCGACAAGTGCTTCGTTTCCACGGTTGAATCGGAAGCTTGCAAGCTCGAGCGCTACGTCTCGAACCTGGTGGAGGTCGAGCCGGAATCGGATCGGCAGCCGATCGAAGCCGGCGATGTCAGCATCGACCTGTTCCGCCGCAGAGTGTTGCGAAACGGGCAGGAGGTCCACCTGACGCCAAAGGAATATGCGATTCTTGCCGAGCTCGCGAAGCATCGGGGGCAGGTGCTCACCCACGCGCACCTGCTGCGCACTGCGTGGGGGCCCGCACAGGAGACGCAAACCGAGTATCTCCGTGTTGCGGTGCGCGCGCTCCGACAGAAACTGGAGTGCCATCCGGCGCAGCCCAGACTGATCATCAATGAGCCCGCTGTCGGCTACCGACTGACAAGCTGAGCCTTACGCCGGCTTCCACGATTTGCGGCGTTGGGAGCGGTCGTCGACCAGGCTCATGCAGGTGACTCCCGATTCGCCTTTCTGAAGCTCGGAGACGGCGACTTCGACGACGTCGAAGCCGCGGTTGCGGAGAAGCTCGGCGCTGCGTGGATTGCCGGCGGGCAGGATCAGACAGCCTGCTTCGACAGGCGCCCGCTCGTAGGCGGCGTGCTGCCCGGCCGCCCTGGCGGCGTCGATGGGGACACGGTCGAGGTGGGTCAGCTGGCATTCGGGCAGCCGCGAGCTGACCGCGCGGGTGAAGGCCCTCATTTCATCCGCCGTGCTCGCGGACCCAGATTGCGAACAGGTCGGGCCAAAGCGAGCCGCTGTTGCTCGGCGGGAGGTGGAGGCCGAAGCCGTGGCCGCCTTGCGCGAGCAGATGCGCTTCGACCGACACTTTCGCCTTCTCGCATGCGCTGATCCACGCCAGGCTGTTCCCGACGGGGACAGTGTCGTCGTCGAAGGCATGCAGGAGGAAGCAGGGCGGCGTCGAGGCGCCCACGTGCTGGAGGGGCGAGCGCGCCGCGATCTGCTGGGGCGAGGGGTTCGGGCCGAGGAGGCTGTCGCGCGAACCGCCGTGGGTCAGGCCGACGGCGAGGGTCGTGACCGGATAGATCAAGCCGGCGAAGGCGGGCGTTGCGGGGAGGGAATCGGCGGCGTCGACGGGCGCATAGGTGCGCTCCCCGTGGGAGACCGCGAGGTCCGAGGCGAGATGACCGCCGGCGGAGAAGCCGAGGATCCCGAGACGACCGGGATTGATCCGGAAATCGGCGGCACGCGAGCGAATCAGGCGCATCGCGCGCTGCGCGTCCTGGAGCGGAGCGATCGCGCGATCGGTCCAGCCTTCTCCGGGAAGGCGGTAGGTGAGGACGAAGACCGTCGTACCCTCGGCGTTGAAGCGCTCGGCGACGTCGATGCCTTCGTTCTGGACCGACAGGAAGCCGTATCCGCCGCCGGGGATCGAGAGCAGCGAGGAGCCGTCGGGGCGCGCGGGCCGGAACACATGCACTTCGGGCATGGCGACTCCGCGGACCCAGATCTCGCGGTTGTCCGGCGGGCCGTTCATGGTCCAGTCGGGGGCGATCGGCTTCCGGGGCGCTCCGGGCGGCTTGCCGGGCCAAAGCGGGAAGCGCTCCTTCGCCGGCCAGGGGAGGGCGGCCGGGTCGGACGCATAAGGCGTCGGCTCCGGCTGCGCACCG